>OMVH01000007.1 GCA_900314365.1 uncultured Prevotella sp.
TGCTTGTAGTTAGTCTGTAGTAATAATAACAGTTCTTCTCTAACTACACACTATTCCCTTTCCTTTCACTGTATTTCCCCTCTTTGTAGTTATGTAGTAAGATAATATCGGTGAAAGAGAAAGAAATGTATCAACTACACCGTATCGATCAGTACCATAAAGCAAATACTCCAGTATTGCCATCAAATTACCGCAGTATTGAAGCACTATTACTCCAGTACCGTGTAAGGAGTACTGAGCAGACACCTGTAGAACTCCGGCAGCATGTGCAGTCCACTGCGCCGACTCAGCCGCTGTACTTCAAAAACGAATCGTTAGGCTTACCGTGTCATTTTCAGACTTCGTCAGTTTTTGGGTAGAATCAAATTGTCATCAGTGATTATTAATCGGCTACAAACCTTTCATAGTGATTTAGGGTGAAGCATTGGCGAAGTCTGGAGCCATTGACCCGCAATCAACTTGCCATCTTCAACTCTTAGTTCGCACTTATCTTTCACTCTCCTTCCCCCGGTTTTAGCAATTTTTATATGGAGAGAGCTCTATGCTCACAAGGAAAAACATTATCTTTGCCGTAACAATGATGAAAACGCTATGAACTTAGAGAAGGAAATAGAGGTCATGAAACGTGAGGACGGACTCTCACGCACGCTCAACATGGAATTCATATCCACACCAGAGCCTGATACCTGTATGGCAAGAATGAAAGTTGACAAGCTCAACCGGCAGGTGTTCGGCTTTCTCTCAGGAGGCGCCACGCTTGCCCTGGCCGAGAATTTGGCCGGAGTGGGCTCCATGGCACTGTGTCCGGGCAAAATATGCGTAGGCATCAACGTCAGTGGAAGCCACGTGAGGTCAGTACTTGAAGGCGACACGGTGACAGCCTATGCCCATTTGCAGTACAAGGGACGCACGCTCCATCAATGGCATGTGGACATACGCAACAACAACAAGCAACTGGTATCGACCGTTGAAGTGACCAACTACGTGCTGACACCAGGCCGCAAGACCGATGTGGCAAGCGGAGAGAACAGCTAATGACCAAGCACAAAAAGAGAAAGCCAAAAAGACAATGAAGAAGACTACCCTTACGCTATGGCTGGCTGCCGTCGCGCTGATGCTCTGTGGAACCTGGGGATGCAGCTGTGGAGGCAAGAAGCAGAAGAAGGAGAATAACACTGTCAGAAAGCAGAACATACCCATCGACGACAGTCTGCGGACAGCACTCGGCGAGTTTGTAAAGAAGCCGAGAATGAAAGGAAACTTTGCGCTCTACGTCTACGACCTCACCGCCAACAAACCTGTTTATGGCTTCAACGAAAATATGTCGATACCGTCGGCATCGTGCATGAAACTGCTTTCGGGTGTGGCCGGACTGAGACTCTTAGGCACCAACTACCACTACCCCACCTATCTTTTCATGCGCGGCAAGACTGTGAACGGCGTGCTCAAAGGCGACCTGACGCTTGCGGCAGGACTCGACCCTCAGTTCAACGAAACTGACATGCAGCACTTCGCACGTACAGCCAAGAACATGGGAATAAACAAAATAGAGGGAAAACTCGTGGCCAACCTCGTGCTGACGGCCCCGGTAAAGAGCGAAATCCACTGGTACCCCTGGGACCTGTCGTTCTCGAAATACGGACTCTTCTATAAAGGTGCCGATCGCGTGGAGCGCACCATGAAGGCTGCTTTCCGCGCCCAGGGTATCAGTGTGGCCGACTCCAATGTGGTTGTAGGACGTATGCCCCGTGGTTCGCGGTGCGTCTACCGCTACTATCGTCCCGTAACACTGGTCACCGAACGGATGTTCCAGAACAGTTCCAACACCCAGGCCACCTCACTGCTCTACACCATTGGCCGCAGAGTGAGCCCGCGGGGCAACTATACGCAAGCCGGCGTAGCCTATCTGCGCAGTTTCCTCCGCGACACACTCAACATGAAGGATACGGCTCTCGTAGTCCACGATGGTTGCGGACTTTGCACATACAACCATTTGTCTCCAAAGGCTCTGGTGGCAATTCTGCACTATGCCTATCAGCATCCCGACATCTACAAAGTACTGATGGAACAACTCTCTGTCTCGGGTATCAACGGCACTCTGCGCCGCGAGCTCAACAGCGAGAAACTACGCGGGAAAATTCATGCCAAGACAGGCACGCTCTCCCACCCCTATGGCATCAGCTCACTCGCCGGTTACTGTACGGGGCGTAACGGTCATCAGTTAGCCTTCTCCATCATGGACAGCGATATGAGCGTGCTCGACGCAAGGGTGCTGCAGAAAAAGCTTTGCGAAATCCTTATCAAATAACACCAGGCGCAAGCGCGGCAGAAATCACGTTGCCGCACTACGCCTTTACAAATACCTTCAGACGGAACATCAACATCAGAATGCCGAAGATGATGGCTCCATTAGCCGCAGAGGACAGAATGATGTAGCCGTCGCCCACCCACTGCTTGAAGCCGAAGAGGAAGCTGTCGATGAGGGAATCGAACCTGACATATTCGCCCAGGAAATAAGCTACGAGCGAGTTCATGCCATAGAAGCGCAGCCACATGAAGCCTTTCGTACAATGAAGCATGTCGAAAACATAATAGAAAAGCGCCATGAGCAGGAAGCACAATCCGCCTGAGAAAAGGGTCATGGAACTGGTCCAAAGGCGTTTGACGATAGGCATCAGAGGACTTAGCGCAAGTCCGGCTGCAATCATCACGACACCCCAAAGGAGGAGCTTGCGCAACTTCGCAGTCTGGCTGCCTTCGTCCTTGAGTATGTAACCTGCAAGACAACCTAAATAGACTGTCACTATAAAGTTCAGACTCGATAGTATCCATGTATAATGGTAGTCTGCGCCAGGCACATAATGGCCACCGGTCCAGCTGACACCATCCTGGAAATGGCCCAGCACGGCACGGTCGATGCGCTCTGCCACATTGGTGCCGATGGGGCAACTCAAATCTCCACTCACGGCAAAGACCACAAAAAAAGCAAGAAAACAGAGCGCCACAATCACGAGTTGCGTGCGCAAAGACGTGAACACATAGAGCACAGCTACGGCCGCATAGCCTACAGCAATGCTTTGAAGCGTATTTGAAAACAATTTCAGCGTGTGGATGTCGAAAGCCAACAGATTGCCCTGCACCACCATACCCACAATCCACAACACCGCTACACGCTTGAGGATTCGAAGGAAAAAGCGATGGTCAGCCTCCAAAGTGCCCTTCTTGTACTTGGACATGGCGAAGGGAATGGTAATCCCTGACATAAACAAGAACAAGGGCATAATGATGTCCATAAAAGTGAAGCCTTCCCAAGGGGTATGGTCAAGCTGCACAGCTATACCGCCCAGAAAACTGTCCTGCCCGGGATTTATAACGTAGAAAATACGTATAAGCACCGGGCAGATGAGCACCAGACAAGCCATGTCAAAGCCCCTGAGGAGGTCGAGCGACAAGAGGCGCTTGGAAGAGTCATTAGGCATAAAAAGGATTCAGAGATGAATCAGACAAGCACCACGGTGACTCCACGGGCAGCCTGAGCTCCCATCACGAGAGCCTGTTCAATATCGGCTGTCTTCGACGGGCCCGAGATAAAAGTGCCAAAGCCATAGTCATTCATCGTGATACGGGCGTAAGCCTCGTGCATGTTGTTGACCACATTCTTGCGTTCAAGAAAGATGACGAGATTCTCGCTGATGAAGCAAACGGCTTTCTCCTTCATAGTCTGTGGAATCCATATGCAACCATTCTCGGCCACGCCGACATCACCTCTGACCACTCCCACATCAGTGCCGTTGAGGTCTTGCGCACGCTCCACGGTGTCAGGATTCAGTGTAGCAATGGTTATCTCTTTGAGGTTCGAGGCTATAACCTTGGCCTCAGGATAGGCGCGACTCACGAGCTCATTGGCATCGTCGCCCGGTTGTGCCTCAATGACCTTGGCTCCAACATTCTTCAACATGCTGATAAACTGCGACAGGGTGTCGGCATAGACAATTCCCTGCACGGGTTGGGCAGGCATATCGAACTTCACGTGCGTATTGGCACGCAGCTTGCTCAAGAGGTCTTCCTTCTTCATTTCTTATCCTCCTTCCTTGATTCTTCTTTTTTCTCCTTCATGGCCCGGGCATAGAGCGTGTGGAACGATACGGGCGCAAATCTCAGCGCGGCGTGACCCTGACTCCAGGGATTGAGCGACGGGACATGCAACAACTTCTCCGGCAGGAGGTTGAGCAGCGGTGCCATCCTTAAAGCAGTATCGTAGAGGAAGGGATGCTCATAGAGCAGTTTCATCATGAAGGACATAGCCTTCTTCTCTTTATTCTCCGTTCCGAAGTGTTCCAACTCCTGACGCCAATGATAGATTTGACTACCCGGATCAACGTGTACCGGGCACACATGGTCGCAGCTCAAGCAAAGGGTGCAGGCGCTGACATTGCCGCTGTGCGCCCAGGGATCGTGAAGCATACCCAGGTTTACGCCTATCGGACCCGGGATGAAATAACTGTAACTATAGCCCGTAGAACGGCGGTAGACAGGGCAGGTGTTCATGCAGGCACCGCAACGGATGCACTTCAGCGTCTGCCAATGGTCAGCATTACCGAGGATGTCGCTTCTTCCGTTATCTACAATCACAACGTGCATCTCGGCTCCCGGACGCGCTTTTCGGAAGTGCGACGTGTAGGTGGTCGTTGGCTGGCCCGTGCCGCACCGGCACAGCAGACGCTGGAAAACAGCCAAAGAAGCATAGTCGGGCACTATCTTCTCGATGCCCATAGCCACAATATGAAGCTTAGGCATTGACGTGCTCATATCGGCATTCCCCTCATTGGTGCATACCACACAGTCGCCCGAAGCGGCCACACCAAAGTTGCATCCCGTCATACCGGCATCGGCTTCCATGAATTCCTGCCTGAGGCTGACACGGGCGCACTGCGTCAGATACGTGGGGTCATGATTGCCGATGTCCTTGGATATACCTTTCTCTTCGAACATCTCGCCCACTTGGTCACGCGTCAGATGAATGGCAGGCATGACGATATGGGCCGGCTTGAGGTGCATAAGCTGAAGGATGCGCTCACCCAAATCGGTCTCCACGACATCTATGCCACGCTGCATGAGGTAGGGGTTCATACCGCACTCCTCTGTGAGCATGGATTTCGACTTGACGAGCTTGCGCACCTTGTGGTCTGAAAGAATACCATAGACGATTTGATTGAACTCTGCCGCGTCCTTGGCCCAATGCACAATGACTCCATTGGCTTCGAGATGCGACGAGAACTCCTCAAGATAGTCGGCAAGGTGGGTGATGGTGTGCTTCTTTATTTGGCTTGCATGGTTGCGCAACTCCTCCCACTCCGGCAGTTGGCTGGCCATGTTGTCGTGCTTTGTCCTCACACTCCAGAAAGTCTGATCGTGGTGAGTTATCTTCTCGGAATCCCTGAGAAACTGGGCTGCCTTACGCGAATGATAGGTAATCATATTCCCTCTGCTAAAATTTCTACAACATGTTTGAACTGGATGTTTAGTCCCTGACGCTGCGCGATACCGCTCATATGCATCAGACAGCTTGCATCGGCACCGGTGACATATTCTGCGCCGGTAGCCATGTGGCGAAGCACCTTGTCGAGTCCCATACGGGAGGAAACAGCAGGCTCTTCGACTGAGAACATACCACCGAAACCACAGCATTCGTCGGGCCGCTCGGGCTCGCGCACGGTGATGCCGTCTTTGAGTTTGAGCAAGTCTATGATTTTGTTGAAGCGCGGCACCTGCTCTTCAGAAGGGGAACTCAGGCCGAGCTCGCGCACGCCATGACAAGAGTTGTGAACACTCACCACATGGGGGAAACTGCCGCCAAGACTTATGGGCTTGACGATGTCGTGGATGAACTCTACGATGTCCATCGTATTACGCGTGACAGCACACTCATGCTTAAGGATGTTGGGATAGTTCACGCGGACAAAGGCCGCGCAGGACGCACTCGGTGTGACCACATAATCAAAACCACTGAACTTGCTGGCAAACTTATTGGCCAGTTTGGCCGACATGCGCTCGAAGCCGCCATTGGCCATCGGCTGCCCACAACAGGTCTGATGCGGGGGATAGGTCACGTTGAGGCCAAAGTGGCGCAGCAACTTGTACGACGCTACTCCGACCTTGGGGAACAGTGCGTCGACATAACAAGGTATAAAGAGTCCGACATTTATCATAAAGCATTCATTCGTTTCTAACGTCAAAATTAGCAAGAACCGCTGACATGACAAAAACAAAAGGAGAAAAAAATCAAGTCATGCCTAAAAAAAAATCATAACCCGGGAACAAAGCCTCTGCTGTCCCCGGGCTGATGATGTGTTACGGACGGGAAGGTCCGACAGCGTTACTTGTCATAATGGGTGTCGAGATAAGTGACATGGGTGACAAGATATTCCTCAACACCATGCTTGCCGTCGGCTCCGCCGATGCCACTCTTCTTCACTCCGGCATGGAAGCCTTGCATAGCCTCGAAATGCTCGCGGTTGATGTAGGTCTCGCCGAACTGAAGCTCACGACACACCTTGGTGGCCGTATCAATGTCCTTGGTGAACACCGACGAGGCCAGACCGTACTCCACGTCGTTGGCCCAGGCAATGACCTGGTCGATGTCGTCGAACTCCACGATAGGTAGCACTGGTCCGAAAGTCTCCTGATGGATAATCTCCATATCCTGACGACAGTTGTCAAGCAGCGTAGCCGGATAGAAATAGCCCTTTGAATCGATGCGATGACCACCACAGAGCACCTTTGCACCCTCGCTGACGGCCTTCTCGACCTTTGCTGCCACGCTGTCGAGCGCACGTTGCTCCACCAACGGTCCCATGTCGACCGTAGCGTCAGCACAAGGATCGCCCACCTTGACAGCCTGGAACTTGCGCAGGAGAATGTCGGTGAACTCCTTCTTGATGCTCTTATGCACATAGACGCGCTCAGCATTGTTGCATATCTGACCGTTGTTGCCAATGCGGCTCTGAAGAATCCACTCGGCCGAAGCCTCAAGGTCAGCGTCGGGGAAGACGATAGCCGGTGCCTTTCCACCCAGCTCAAGGCTCACCTTCGTAATGTTGGCAGCTGCATCGCTCATGATGCTCTGTCCGGCACCGACCGAACCTGTGAGGCTCACGATATCAATCTGCGGGCTCGATGCCAGGGCATGACCTACGACGGAACCACGACCAGTCACTATGTTGAGCACACCTGCCGGAAGCCCAGCCTCATCGGCCACGCGTGCGAACTCGCAGCAATTCTCCGGGGTAAGCTGTGAAGGTTTGAGCACAATGGTGCATCCTGCAATGAGGGAAGCTCCGGCCTTGCGCGCAATGAGGAAGAAGGGGAAGTTCCAAGGCAGTATGCCGGCGGCAACACCAATGGGACGCCGGGTGAGGATAATGGTCTCGCCGCGACGGTCGCTCGGAATTACCTCGCCCTCGATATGGCGGGCAAAACTGGCCATATAGTCAAAGTAGGCTGCCGTGGCACCCACCTCGGTCTGAGCCCAGGCTTTGGTCTTTCCCTGCTCACGCATGAGAATTTCCACAAACTCATCATTGCGCTTACGGATACCAGCAGCAATCTTTTGTAAGTAGACGGCACGCTCACAGGCCGGAGTATCGGCCCAACTCTTCTGAGCACGACGGGCTGCAGCGATGGCCTTGGCCACATCTTCCTCATTGCCCGAAGGCTGGCGGGAGATGACCTCCTCGGTTGAAGGGTTCAACACGTCAATCCATTTGCCCGAACAGCTCTCTACGAACTGTCCATCAATGTACATCTTCAAATCTTTCATAGTCAAAGTAATAATCGGGTTAAGTTTTAATTATTGCCCCAAAGTTAATTAAAACTTTCTGTCTGTCACAAGAACCCTACAATGTTTTATACTTATTTTACTAAAGTTGAGATTTGAGAACACGAAACTGCCTGCAGAGACTTCAAGCATAGCACCTAAATTCTGCTGAAGTGTCAACCACCATCATATAAAGTCGCTATGACATCAACCAAATATAAAACTAATTCAAGTTCCGCAAGTGCTTATACTCTTCAGAGTGGTAGTGTGACGCTGATAGACACCGATTTTGTCGAGGCAGATGAGCTTCAAATAGAGAGAGTGTGCAATGGAAAACTTTGATTTTTGATACGGAAAAATGGACGTTAAATAATGCTAACACTAACCGAATCCTTTACAAATGAAAATC
>OMVH01000134.1 GCA_900314365.1 uncultured Prevotella sp.
TGGAGTCTCCGAGGTCGGCATAATGCAAGTGAAAGCCATCCTGACCTTCAAGATGTGCTATACGTGGGCGAAAGTCCACAGATGACCGGCGAATAATGCCATGCACATCGTATCCTTTACTAAGTAACAACTCTGCCAGGTATGAGCCATCCTGACCTGTAATGCCCGTGATGAGGGCAACCTTTCTTTCTGACATAATATTGAAATTTATTTTAATTCAATTTTGCTTGTTTTTGCTTCCAAAAGAATCTCGTAAACTTGGATACTATCCACCACTTAGCTTCACTTGGACAAACAAACCTGAGATTAATGCATCTGTTAATTACCCAACGATAATTTCGAAATGCATCTTTCCAACCATTATGATGAAACACATATTTCCCACGACCGAAGTTTCCAACTGCCAGGATATCGTTGATCATCTTCATTGCCCAATATTTCTCGTCATTTGAGAAAGGTTTTATTTGTGAAGGACGCGATAGACCAAGATAATCTACACAAATACAGGAGAAGATACGAAAAGCACGTTCCATCCTCATACAATTCAAGTAATCGTCATGCTTTACCCAGTTAATGCAGTCTGCACATTTGTTCAAGAACGTAGCATAGTCGATGACTTGTCGAAGTCCCAGGCCCTCTTCATAGACATGGTTCACCATGTGGCTGATAAGAAAGACGCTCTCAAAAGTGGGTGGAAAAATATGAACTTGGTGACCATCAATATCAGCCTTGGCTAATTGATCTGGGTATATATCCATAAACATCTCTTGCATTGCTTTATCTGTGGATGGTCTTTGGTAGTTATGTACTTTATAATGAGGCTCTACCGTTATGCCATCCACCCATGCCATGCCATGATGTTCATGAATAATACTTCGGTCAACTTTGCCAATAGTATCTAAAATGTCAAGGGTATCAGAGAATTTTTCTTTGCTTACGACAAAATCAATATCTCCAGGCTGTCGATGTAGAGGACTAGGATAGCGAAGAGCTGTCATCTGACCTTTCATAAAGGCAACTGTTATACCCTTATTTTGTAATGCCTGGTCTATTTTTATTATTGCTTCTCGGTGAGCTATGTTTTGGACTTCAATTCTCCTTTGTTGTCCTACAAAATCCATCACGAGTTCTTCATTAGGCATGAACTTTGATGGTAGAAGTGATATGCCATCAATCAGCAAACCTCTTACAGTCTGTAATTTGGCAATCTCATCAATGGCATTCCAATCCGCACCGTGAAAAAGTGAGGCTTCTGGCTTGGTACCCCACAAAGTGGCTTTAATGATGGCTAGCAACTGCTGCTCGACAATCGTCATTTATTGGCGTTTTCAAGATTGACTTAAAGTATTCCTCATGTTGGTCAACAAGATGCTCCCAGGAATATTCATTCTTGATTACCTCGATATTGGTATCCGTATAACTCTTCTTATATTTAGTGCAGATATCATCTATATTGTTGAGCATTTCGGTTACCTCCTCAGCAGAGCCATAATACAAGGAGTTGTCTTTTAGTACAGCGCGGTTGAAGATATTGTCATGCGCTAGAACAAAGCATCCTGATGCCATTGCCTCAAGCAGGGACGGATTCGTACCTCCAACACTATGACCATGGAAGTATGCTTTTGAGAAATGGCGGACAGAATCTAGTTTCTTAAAATCATAGATTCCACCTACAAAGCGAACACCTTTCTCATTACCATACTTTGCAACCAATTCTTTACCATGTGGTGTCGTCGTTTTACCTACAACAATAAGAGGACGCTTACCATTCTCTTTTGAATGTAGATATCCTTCAATGGCCATGACGATATTGTTTTCCGGCTCCAGGCGGGCAACAAGGATATAATACTCTTCAGGCTTTAATCCGTACTCCTTCAGATAGTCAGCATTGAAATCAGTATGTACGTCTGCACCATAGGCTAGAAACTTGCTCTCAACACCAAAGTTCTCTTTGTAATAATCATGAATACCCATGTTATCGGCAATGAGATATTGACTGTGCTTGACAGCCTCTTTCTCTTCCCAGTGAATGAACTTTTGCACCCACTTGTTAAACTTTGTACGCTTATATTCCAGGCCATCCATGTTGGTGACGACAATAGGACTCTTGATTTTCTTGACATTAAACCAAATGAAAGCCGGTATGATACTTGTGTAACCTGCCTCATAAATGATGTCGAAGTGCTCTTTCTTCAAGGCATCTTTTAAAGACGCAAAATCATAGAAGAAAGATCCTACGCTTCCACCCATCCAAGTTTCCGGACTATATATATGCTTAATGTGTACACCTTTGAATTCATTCTCTTTATATGGATGATATGAAGGAGAATATACCGTGACGTCATGTCCTCTTTTAGCGAGGCCTACAGAGATATACTCTGCGAACTGCTCAAAACCTCCGTAGTTGTTAGGAATACCACGAACACTGACAAATGCTATTTTCATATTATCTTCAAATTTAAATACAATGATATAATGATGCCTCAGTTAAACAACTGGGTAAATATATTTTCCAACTTCTTGTCATCTGTGGAAGAATAGTAAACAGTATTTCTATTCATATTTATTGGTTTGAGATATTTTTCAAGAATGTGACCTTGTAGGTCCTTATTAATATTAATACAACAGAATTTTTTATCAATAACATTTCTGTTCATAAGTT
>OMVH01000083.1 GCA_900314365.1 uncultured Prevotella sp.
AGATGGTAGGCACCACGTCGCTCCTCTTCGCCGTGATAGTGGCATTGTTCATCCACCCTATAGCCGCGTTGGTGGGTTATGCCGACCACCCGGAATTCATCCTCGTGATGTATGTTACAGTAGCCATTGACGCTTTTGCCGCTATTCCCTTTGCTTATCTGCGCTATGCCCATCGTCCCGTGAAATTTGCCACGCTGAAGGTGCTCAACATCACGCTCAACATCCTGCTCAACATCCTCTATCTCATCGTGCTGCCCTATTTCCGCATCAATCTCTTCGGCATCTACGATGAGCATTTCACCCTGCAGGTGGTGTGGGTGTTCTACATCAATATGATGTGCTCGGTGGCAACGTTGCTGATGCTTTGGAAGGAACTGCGTGGATTCAGTTTCCCCTTCTCCTGGGCCACTTGCAAGCGGATGCTCTCCTACACATGGCCGTTGCTCGTCATGGGTCTGGCCGGACAGCTCAACCAGTGTGCCTCGCAGATAATCTTTCCCTTCGTCTATGAGGGCTCGGCCTCAGAGGCTCGCGCACAGTTGGGCATCTACGGTGCCTGTATCAAGATAGCCATGATTATGGTGATGATAACGCAGGCTTTCCGCTATGCCTACGAGCCGTTTGTCTTCGGTCGTGCCAAGGATAAGGACAACAAGGACACCTATGCCAAGGCCATGAAGTACTATGTCATCTTCACGCTGCTGGCTTTCCTCTGCGTGATGGGCTACATGGACTTGCTGCGCTACATCGTGGGCCGCAGCTATTGGGAAGGTCTTGAGATAGTGCCTATCGTTATGGCAGCCGAAATCATGTTCGGTATCTTCTTCAATCTCAGCTTCTGGTATAAGCTCACCGACCGAACCATCTGGGGAGCTTATTTCTCGGGCATCGGTGCAGTGGTGCTCATCGCCATCGACCTGCTGCTCATTCCGCGCTTCAGCTATTGGGCCTGTGCCTGGGCCGGATTTATCAGCTATGCCGTGAGCATGGTGCTGAGCTACTTCTTCGGACAAAAGTATTATCCCATCAAATACCCGTTGCGCGACATTGCCGTTTATGCCCTTGTGGCAGTCGTCCTCTTCGGTGGCATCACGCTGAGCAACGCGCAGCTCCCCATGTGGGCGGCTCTGTTGGTGAACACTCTGCTCATCCTCATTTTCGCTGCCATGATGTTTAAGCGCGACTTCCACGTACTGCTCCGCAGACATTAAGCCGACGGGTCAGCAGAACAAGATTAATAACACACTGAATAACATATGAAACTATTAAGCAAATCCGGGACAGCCGCACTCATTCTCTGCCTCTCCGCTGTCCTGCCCGCCCATGCCGACGAGGGCATGTGGACTCTCTACAACCTCCCTCAGCCTGTCTTTGAGCAGATGCAGGCCGAAGGCTTCCTGCTGCCATACAGTGCCCTCTATAGCGATAAGGGCGCACTGAAGGACTGTGTGGTGAACTTCTCGGGCTACTGCTCCGGAGTCGTCGTGAGTCCCGACGGACTGGTGTTCACGAACCATCACTGTGGCTTTGAGGCCATACGGTCACACTCTACCGTGGAGCATGACTATATGCTCAATGGTTTTGTGGCCAAGAGCTATGACGAGGAACTGCCCAATGAGAACATGTTTGTCAGCTTCATGAAGAAGCAGGAGGACATTACGCCACGGCTCAAGGCCGACGGCTTTGAAAGCATGGATGTGGCGCAGAAGGACAAGTATCTCGACTCCTTGGAGAACCATCTCACTGACTCCGTGAGGCGTATTGACTCTACGCTGCACGTCAATATTGACCCCTTCTACGAAGGTAACCGCTATTATGCCACTACCTATCAGGATTTCACCGACTTGCGGCTCGTCTTCGCTGTGCCCAAGTCGATGGGAAAGTTCGGTGGCGAGACCGACAACTGGATGTGGCCACGCCAGACTTGCGACTTCTCTGTGTTCCGCATCTATGCCGGCAAGGACAATCGTCCGGCAGCCTACAGTAAGGATAATGTGCCCTACCATCCTGAGCGTTGGGCCCAGGTATCGATGGAAGGTTATAAGGATGGCGACTATGCCATGACCATTGGTTATCCGGGTTCTACGAGCCGTTACCTTTCCAGCTATGGCATCAGGGAGCGCCGCGATGCTGAGAACGAGCCCCGCATCCAAGTCAGAGGCATCAAGCAGGAGATCATGGCAAGGCACATGAAAGCCAGCGAAGCCGTGAGAATAAAGTATGACAGCAAATACGCACAGTCGGCCAACTACTGGAAGAACTCCATCGGAATGAACAAATGTATCGATTCCATCGGACTTATCGCACAGAAGCAGGCCTACGAGGCTCGTCTGAGGCAGTGGCAGAAGTCCACCGGATATCTCAAGGGCAAGCTCGATTTCGACAAGATGGCTGAACTCTATCAGCATCGTTTCAACCTCATGAAGGACTACACCTACTTTGTGGAGACCTTCTATAGGTCGAGCGAGTTCTCTACCCGCGCCTTCCGGCTCAACCGGATGGAAATCCATGGAAAGAAGGAGGAGCCAAAGAAGGAATACATACAGTTTGAGGACAACAGCAAGGAGTGGGATGCTGCGCTCGACAAGGAGGTCTTCGCCGCTCTGTTGGAGAACTATCGCAGGAAGGTGGACAGCAAGTTCCTGCCCGACTTCTATAAGTCCATTGATACCCAGTTCGGGGGCGACTGTGCACGCTATGTGGACTATCTCTATAAGAAGTCTTTCTTGCTTAGCAGCAAGCCCATCTACGTGAACAGGCCCTACTATCAGAAAGACCCCGGCGTGATTTATGGCCTCGACCTTCTCGGTGTGCTGAGCGATCTGCGCACGGAACTGAGCGCCTGCAGCGACAGCATCAACGATCAGGAGCGTTATCTCTGCGATGCCAAGATACGCATGGAACAGGATCAGCCTCATTACAGCGACGCCAACTTCACTATGAGGCTGAGTTACGGTCAAGTCGGAGGATTCCTTTTGGGTGGCGAACCCTCGGGCTATTACACGGATGCGGCCAGTATCGTGGCAAAGATGGAGCGAGGCAGTCAGATTGCAGACTATCAAGCTGAGCCTGTCATGCGGCAGTTGCTCTCGGCAACAGACTTCGGTCGCTATCAGGATAAGACGACGGGGAAACTGCAACTCTGCTTCCTCACCAACAATGACATCACGGGTGGAAACAGTGGCTCGCCTATGTTCGACGGTAAGGGACGTCTCATTGGACTGGCCTTCGACGGTAACTGGGACAGTCTCTCCAGCGACATCAACTTCGACAGGAAGCTGGCCCGCTGCATAGGTGTTGACATCCGTTATGTGCTTTTCCTGATGGATAAGTGGGGACATGCTGATCGTCTGCTCAAGGAACTCGGCGTGAACTAAAGACTACAGATACCGCACACGAGGCGCCCCGCTTCGGCTTGTTCTTTGGCCGGAGCGGGGCGTTTCTCGTATCCTAAGTCCGATGGAGTACTTTACTCACAGAAAGGATAAGGGGCGCGACTCTCGTTCGAGTCACGCCCCTTCCTACGTTAGTATGTTATGAAAAATTTGAGAGAATTTGAAACTTCACAGTTTCATTTTGTTTTACTAAACATGATTTTATAGAGAAAGCATAGAAATATTCTACTTTATGAGCGCTGGCGCAGGAGCTGTTGCGGGGTCGATGCTGCTCTGCTGCGTGGAGTCGAGGATGAGGGAGTCGCTGTAGGCTACTGATGCACCCTGGCTTGTCTTCTCCATCTCCGTGGCAGTACCGGCTTCCTGATGGCGGAAAGGCACCTGCATGGCGTTACCCAACGTGAGGATGATGGCTACAACGGCTGCGGCCTTGAAGACAGGCATGAACCTCTCGGAGAGACTGATGGTGCGTGCCTTCACCCGTTTGGAGTCTCCTTCAATCATGGACAGCATCTTCTCGTCGAAACTCTCGTCGAGTCCTTCCTTATGGGATTCCAATTGGAAAAGGCTCTGATAGCGTTGCAGGTCGGCCGGGATGTCCTTGGCATCCTGACTGAAGAAGGTGCGCAGAATGCCCTCTTCCTCAAGGGTCGTCTCGCACTTCCAATAGCGCTCTAACAGTTGGTTGATGTATTTATAATCCATAATTGTCAAGTTGTTGAAACCTTTGTTTGATGGCTTGCCTGGCGCGGAAGATGTTGACCTTGACCTGGTCTTCGCTGATTTCGAGCACCGAGGCTATTTCTTTGTAGGACTTTCCTTCGAAGTCGCGAAGTTGCATGCAACTGCGCTGCTTCTCAGGAAGCGAATCTACTAGTTTCCTAACGAGTTCTATACGGTCGTTTTGCGACGCTTCCTCGTAGGGAGTAGACGAACTGTCGGCTTTGTCGTAGCTTTGCGTGTCTAAACTTTCGTTTTGCGACGACGCCTTCTTGAGATAGTCCAATGATAAGTTCCGGCAGACTGTCAGACTGAAAGCCTCTATGGAGTCGATTTCATTCCATGAGTCGCGCTTGTTCCAGACCTTTATCATAGTCTCCTGCACAATGTCCTCCGCCTCTGCACTGTCGAGAGTGATGCGCAGCGCAAGACGGTAGAGCACGTTCTTCAACGGCAGTACGTCGTTCCGGAAACTCACATTTTTCATCTCTCTATTATGTTGACGAACGGGTAGTGACAAAGTTACAAGATTCTTGGAAAAAAGTTTGGAACTTTTTGAAGTTGGCTGATTAGAGTCGTCTTACAACTTGATTATGTTGGAGTTGGAGTAGGGATAGTCAGGCTTTGACGGTTGTCCCGAATCCCGTGCCCAGGGCTTCCACTTGTTGAATGACAACAGAGTCCACCCCTTTCTCTACGGCTTCGAGCGCGTTCTGTACCTTGGGCAGCATACCTCCGCTGATGGTTCCGTCAGCCACATACTGCTGGAGCAGTGGACGCGTAATAAGGGGGATGAGGCTGCTGTCATCGTCGGGATTGGCAAGTACACCGGGCTTTTCGAAGATATAGACGAGGGTGACGCGGAAGACCGAAGCCAGGGCGTAAGCCACGCTTGCTGCGATGGTATCGGCATTGGTATTGAGAATTTGTCCTCGCCCGTCGTGAGTGAGCGGGGCCAGAATAGGAGTAACCCCGTCGTTGAGCAACCGCGTCAGTATGGGGGTATTCACGCGGTCGATGTCACCCACCAGTCCGTAGTCGATACCGTCGCGTGGCGGCCGTCTGTGAGAGGTGATGATGTCCATGTCAGCTCCTGTAAGTCCCAAAGCGTTGACTTGGCGCTGTTGCAGTTGGGCTACAATGTTCTTGTTGACCAGTCCTCCATAGACCATTGTTACGATGCGCAGCATCTCGTTGTCGGTGATGCGTCGTCCACCCACCATTTGTGTGGTTATGCCGAGACTTGAGGCAAGCTTTGTGGCTGTACGTCCTCCGCCGTGGACAAGAATTTTCGGTCCGGAGAGAGCGGCGAACTTGGCCAGCAGCAGAGCCAGCTCGTTGCCGTCTTCAACGATAGCTCCGCCCACCTTCACGATGGTGAGGGGGCGGAGCGCTGTTTTCGGGGTGTTATTCATTATTCCAAATAAGTGTATCCGTAGAGGCCGCTGCGGTAGTTGGACAGGAATTCCTTGCCTTCCTCGAGCGAAATCTTCCCTTGTTTGACGCTCTTGGTGACCCACGTCTCAAGTTGCCTTACAAGCTTCTTAGGATTGTATTGAACATAGGAGAGCACCTCGTCGACGGTCTCTCCGTCGATGATTTGGTCGATGTGATACTTGCCGTCTTTGACGCTGATGTGCACGGCGTTAGTATCGCCAAAGAGGTTGTGCATGTCGCCGAGAATCTCCTGATAAGCTCCCACGAGGAATACCCCGAGGTAGTAGGGCTCATTCTTGCGCAGCGGGTGGACCGGCAGTACGTGGGAGATGGTGCGGTTGGTAACGAAGTTGGCAATCTTTCCGTCGGAATCGCAGGTGATGTCTTGGAGAGTGGCGTTGCGTGTGGGGCGTTCGTCGAGCCTCTGTATGGGGATGATGGGGAACAGCTGGTCAATGGCCCAGCTGTCGGGCAGGCTTTGGAAGAGCGAGAAGTTGCAGAAGTATTTGTCGGCTAAGAGCTTGTCCATGTCCTTCAGCTCGTCGGGCACGTGCTTCATCTGCTTTGTCATGCTGTTTATCTCGTGGCATATACTCCAGTACATGCTCTCCACCTCTGCGCGGGTTTTAAGGTCGCAGAGTCCGTGGGAGAACAGCTCAAGAGCCTCGTCGCGAATTTGCTCAGCGTCGTGCCAGTCCTCAAGCATGGTGCGCGGAGTGAGCTTATCCCAAATTTCATAAAGGTCCTTGACGAGCTGTGGGTCGCTCTCCTTGGCTTCGAATTCCTCGGGCATCTCGGGCAGGGTGGCTGTCTCGAGGACATCGATGACGAGTACCGAGTGGTGGGCAGTGAGTGAACGGCCGCTCTCAGTGATGATGTTCGGCTGGTCGATGCCGTTTTTGTCAGAGGCCTCTACAAAGGTATAGACGCAGTCGTTGACGTATTCCTGCAAAGAATAGTTCACGGAGCTCTCGCTGTTCGAGGAGCGTGTGCCGTCGTAGTCGACGCCTAATCCGCCGCCACAGTCCACGAAATCGACGTTATAGCCCATTTTGTGAAGGTTGACGTAGAACTGTGCGGCCTCTCTGAGGGCGGTCTGTATGCGCCTTATCTTCGTGATTTGTGAGCCGATGTGGAAGTGGATGAGCCTGAGGCAGTCGTGGAGACCTTTCTCGTCGAGCATCTGCAGTGCCTGCAGGAGTTCCATGGAGGTGAGTCCGAACTTGGAAGCGTCGCCGCCGCTTTCCTCCCATTTTCCTGAGCCCGACGAGGCGAGTTTGATGCGTATTCCTAAGTTGGGCTTCACACCGAGTTTGCGTGCCGCCTTGGCAATGATTTCGAGCTCGTTGAGTTTCTCCACAACGATGAAGATGCGCTTGCCCATCTTTTGAGCCAGCAGTGCAAGCTCGATGTAGCTCTGGTCCTTGTATCCGTTGCAGATGATGAGCGAGTCACTTTGGCACTGTACGGCGATGACAGCATGGAGTTCGGGCTTGGAACCCGCTTCAAGGCCGAGGTTGAACTTTCTGCCGTGCGAGATGATTTCCTCTACTACCGGCTGCATCTGGTTCACCTTGATAGGGTATATGATGTAGTTCTGAGCCTTGTATTCGTATTCTGTTTTGGCTTTCTCGAAGCAGCTTGCCGTCTTTTCTATACGGTTGTCCAGTATATCGGGGAATCGCAGCAGCACGGGTGGCGTGACGTCGCGCAGTGCCAGCTCGTCCATGATGTCGCGCAGGTCGACCTGCGTGTTGTCTTTACAGGGCGTGACATAGACATCGCCCTTACCGTTGATACCGAAGTACGAGGCTCCCCAACCACCGATGTTGTAGAGTTCCTTCGAGTCTTCAATCGTCCACTTCTTCATTGTCAGGATTTAATTGTAGCAGAGTGATAATTTGTTGTACTGTTTGTTTGATTTTGTCGCTTGTGTCGAGCAGGCTCACGTCCACGGTGTGACGGGCCTTGCTGTAATAGGGTTCGCGCAGAGCCAGCTGGCTGGTTACGAACTCTCGCAGTTCGTCGCCTTCCTTGCCTTGCAGTATGGGGCGCACCGTGTGTCCCATGTGCAGATGGCGGCACAACACGTCGGGTGAGGCTTTCAGATAAATGGTTTCGCCCTGAGCGTTCATGTAGTCCATATTGTCAGCAAAGCAGGGAGTACCCCCACCGCAGCTGATGACGATGTCCTCGAATTCGGCCACTTCGTGCAGCATGTTGTGCTCTACGCGCCTGAATCCGGTTTCACCTCGGTCGTCGAAGATTTGCCTTACGGTGCGGTGCATACGGTTCTCGATGTACCAGTCGAGGTCGTAGAAAGGCAGTCCGATGGTTCTAGCCAATTGCTTGCCTACGGTGGTCTTGCCGGCTCCCATGTAGCCTAAGAGGATGATTCTTTTCATTTACGCCTTCTGGTCTTGGGCGCCGGTGCGTTGTTTACTATTTCCATACACTTCTCATAGGTGAGGTCGGCAGCCTTCTCCTGAAGTTCCTTGGGTATGCGGCAGTTCTTACCGTCGTAGGCGATGTAGGGTCCGAACCGGCCGTTGAGAACCTCGAGCTTCGGGTCTTCGTCGAACGTTTTGATGTGGCGTTTCTTTTCAGCCTCCCGTTTCTTCTCTATAAGGTCGATGGCCGTTTCGAGAGTCACGGTCATGGGGTCCTCGCCCTTGGGCAGTGAGACGTACTTCTTGTCGTGCATTACGTAGGGACCGAACCGGCCTGCCCCTATCACCACCGGCGTGCCCTCGAACTCTCCGACGGTGCGTGGCAGCTTGAAGAGGTCGAGTGCCTCCTCGAGTGTGATGGTCTCCATGCTCTTGTCTGTGGGCAGCTGTGCGAAGAGAGGCTTCTCTTTGTCTTCGGCCGTACCTATCTGCACCACGGGACCAAAGCGGCCTATCTTCACCGATACAGGGCGTCCGCTCTTCGGGTCGGTGCCCAACTGTCGTTCACCGGCCTTATGGGCGCTGTGCGTCTTGAGCACTTTTGTCACCACGGGTTCAAACTTCTTGTCGAAGTCCTGCATCATCTTTTCCCATTTCATTTTGCCTTCTGCAATCTCGTCGAACTTCTCCTCCACGTTGGCCGTGAAGTTATAGTCCATGATTTCGGGAAAGTTCTGCATCAGGAAGTCGTTGACCACTATACCGATGTCGGTGGGCAGCAGCTGTCCTTTCTCCTTGCCCACGGTCTCCGTACGCGTGCGGTGGGTGATGGTGTTGCCCTTGAGTGTGGCCACTGTGAAGGGCCGTTCCTCGCCGGGCTTGTCGCCTTTCTGTACATACTGCCGCTGCTGGATAGTGCTCACGGTGGGAGCGTAGGTCGACGGGCGTCCGATGCCGAGTTCCTCAAGCTTCTTCACCAGACTGCCTTCGGTGTATCGGGCCGGGGCTCGCGTGAATCGCTCCATGGAAGTCACTTCCTTGCGCTCGAGCTCGTCGCCTTCGGCCAGGGCAGGAAGGCTCTGGCTGGCATCGTCGTCGGAGTCGTCGTCGACAGATTCTTTATAAACCTTGAGGAAGCCGTCAAAGACAACAACCTCACCCGTAGCGACAAATTTCTCGGCAGCATTGTCGAGCGTGATGCTGACGGTGGTCTTTTCTATCTTGGCGTCGGCCATCTGAGAGGCAAGTGTGCGCTTCCAGATGAGCTCATAGAGTCGTTTCTCCTGCGATGAACCCTCGATGGAGGGAGTGTTCATGAATGTGGGACGGATAGCCTCATGGGCTTCCTGTGCTCCCTTTGAATGGGTGTGGTAGTTTCGGGGCTGGCTGTACTCCTCGCCGTAGAGGTTGGTCACCTCCTCCTTGCTTGTGTTGATGGCCAGAGCAGAGAGGTTGACGCTGTCGGTACGCATGTAGGTGATGCGTCCGCTCTCATAGAGCGTCTGTGCTACCATCATGGTCTGTGCCACGGTGAATCCGAGCTTTCTGGCTGCCTCCTGTTGGAGTGTCGATGTGGTGAAAGGTGGCGCGGGCGTGCGCTTCATGGGCTTTTGTGCCACGGCGCTCACGGTGAAATGTGCCGATTTGCACTTCTCCAGGAAGGCGTCAGCCTCGTCCTCGGTGGCAAAACGGCGGTCGAGCTCTGCCTTCACCTCGGCGGCAGTGTCGCCTTGTCCCACTGTGAAGAGGGCGCTGACACGGTAGTAGGGTTCACTCTTGAAAGCCTGTATCTCGCGCTCGCGTTCCACAACCAGTCTAACAGCCACGCTCTGCACGCGGCCTGCTGAGAGAGCCGGCTTCACTTTGCGCCAGAGTACCGGTGAAAGTTTAAATCCCACAAGACGGTCGAGCACGCGGCGTGCCTGCTGCGCGTTGACGAGATTCATGTCGAGATGTCGCGGGTGCTCAATGGCACTGAGAATAGCGGGCTTCGTGATTTCGTGGAAGACGATGCGTGAAGTGTTGGCCTCGTCGAGCCCTAACACCTCACAGAGATGCCAGCTGATGGCCTCTCCCTCGCGGTCCTCATCGGAAGCGAGCCATATCTTTTTGGCTTCCTTGGCGTTCTGCTTCAGTTCGCTCACCACCTTACGCTTCTCTTCGGGTATTTCGTAATGGGGCTCCATCGTCTTGGGATCGATGCTCAGCTCCTTCTTCTTCAAGTCGCGGATGTGTCCGTAGGATGACATCACCTTGTAGTCCTTGCCAAGGAATTTCTCGATGGTCTTAGCCTTGGCCGGGCTCTCTACAATCACCAGATTCTCTTGCATGTCTTTATGAATCAAAGTTCTTTTAGGGCGCAAAAGTAAGCAAAAACTTTCCTTGTACCTTATTATATAGAAACTTTCTCGCTGTTTTTAGTCTTTTTTTATATTTTGGAGAGTGCGTAATTCTTCTGTAACATGACTTTCGCGACTTGGCAGTGGTATGAAATTCATAGTGCCCCTGTCTTATGCGCTTTTGAAATCGACTTCTTTTAGTAAGTTTTATTGGGTGCAGCTGATATTCCTGTGGGTTGGTACGGCTTTTCATAAAACGATTCTGGTGCATAAGTCAGAATATCTTTATGTCATAAAAAGTTCGCGTGCCCGAAGGATACTGGATGGCCGCACACTTTTCGACGTTTTATTCACTGAGATAGAATCAGTCAGAGCAGGTGCTGCAGATTGGCAGGTTAGAGTCCGTCCTCAAATATCCACTGCAGGGTGCGGCTAGGTAGGGCTAGGGGCCGTCCGCAAGCTGCGAATGTAGAATGGATTTCCTGTTCGCCCGTAGGATGCGGACGGCCACGAGGGCCGCGCCCT
>OMVH01000065.1 GCA_900314365.1 uncultured Prevotella sp.
TATTTAAACCGATAGCATAACTCTTGTTGAGGGGATAAGTTCCATAGTCAATACCCGGTGTGAGCGCGTTATTCAAAGAACTCACCTCCGGATTATATCCAGAGTAGTCTGTAATGGTAAACAGATTCTGGGCAGTGAAATAGACCCTTAGAGCACTAATCTTCAAATTACGAAGGAATCTTGACTTGAAATTGTACCCCAAGGTCAAATTAGTCATACGCAAAAATGAACCATCCTCAACCATCAAGTCGGAAGTCTCATAGTACTTGTCAGCTGTCAGCATATTGGGGCGTGCATACTTAGCGTTAGGCCTATCCTCGGTCCAATAGTTACGGTACAAGTCCTTTAATCCATTGCTCCATCCACTCGTTTCCAAGAGAAACACCTTGCTTTGGTTGAATATTTTATTACCATGCACCCATTGCAACATAAAACTCAAATCAAAGCCTTTCCAGCTGAAAGCATTATAGAAGCCCATTGTAAAATCAGGCACATAATTACCCAACTCTACACGATCTTTATCATCTATGACCTTGTCATCATTAGTGTCTACATACTTATATGTACCTACTTTTGCCGTACTCAAATGGGGATAAGCTGCCAGTTCTTCTTCTGAACCGAATACACCACTCACCTTATAGCCATAATAGCTGCCAACCTTACCACCGACCCGGGTAATATTGACACCGCTGATAATCTGATCTTGACTTGGCCCTAACGACTTAACAGTAGTACTATTGGAGGAATAATTCAGATTGGACTGCCAGTCAAGCTCGCCAAAGTGGAAGTTCCCTTTCAACGAGGCCTCAAAACCATGGCTTGTCAGTTTGCCGATATTTCGAAGCGAAGCTGTAAAACCAGACGCACCAGGGACGGGAACACTGAGCAACATACCATCTGTAGTAGAACGATAATAATCAAGATTAAGCGTCAGTCGATTCTTCCAAACACTCAAGTCCACTCCGACATCATACTGGGACGACTTCTCCCACCCGATATTAGGATTAGGCGAAGTAGCGGGCGACATTCCATTAGCCACATCTCCGTCTAAGATATAGTTGGCTACATTAAGCAAAGAGTAGGCTCCATAGTCATTGATTTGAAAATTACCGGTCTTACCATAGCTCGCTCTTATCTTGAGGTCGCTGATAAAATCCAACGACTTCATAAACTTCTCCTGAGACAAACGCCAACCTACAGAGGCTGCGGGGAAACTTCCATAGCGGTTGTTTTTGCCGAAACGGGATGAGCCATCCCATCTCACAGAGAGATTGAGCAAGTACTTGTCCATAAAGGAATAATTGATTCGACTAAAATACGACAAAAGAGTCCACGTCGACTCTGTAGTGAGTCCCGTATTCACTATTCCTGCATTAAGTGTATGAATCTCATCGCTGGCAAAATTCGTAGCTCCCATCGAAGCTACTCGATTCGTTTCCCTTTGAGCACTCATACCAAGCAAGGCTGCTATATGATGCTTCCCCAGATCAACAGAATAATTGAAGGTGTTCTCGTTAATCCAATTGGTTGTTTCTGCCTGATAGTATTTACCAGTGGCCATTGTTGGAGCCTTTAGACTGTAACCTCCCAAGAAGGATGGACGATAATAGTCTTCCCTCGCATTTGCATACTCAACGCCGAAATGGCTTTTGAAGTTTAGCCCTTCTATGACTTTTACGTTGATATCCGCATTACTGAGAAGGCGGAACTGCTTATAGGTGTCGTCAATACTCTTTGCTAAAGCCAACGGACTTTCTATCACAGCAAAGCCATCTTGGGTAGCCATTTCTACCTGTTTCCCCATTGCGATGCTGCCATCCTCATTATAAGCCGGTACCGTAGGGTTAGCCAATCCCAACAACAAAGAAATACCATCATTCTTATGATTATCAGAAGAAACAAGGTTTGCTTTAGAATAAGAAGGTGAGAAGTTGAGCGTAAAGCTTACCCGCTTGTTAATCTTGGTCTTTAGGTTGAGCCTGGCAGAAAGTCGCTTAAAATCAGATCCGGTTATCACACCTTCTTGGTCAAGATAGCTCACGGATGAATAGTAAGAGGCATTCTTGCCGCCACCGGACACTGATAAGTCATACTGCTGCATGGGCGCAGTTCGGAACACTTCATCCTGCCAGTTCGTATTGGTCAAGCCAGCCTGCCCCTCTAAATAAGGAAACAAATTTTCAGGAATCCTCGCTTTCTTCTTACGCACATCGTTAGAGTCTGTAATCTTGTTTTTCGCGGGATTGAGATCCACCCAATAGTTGTTTCTCGCTGTCGCTGCAAACTGGGCATACTCATAGGCATCCATGAGATCCAATCGGTGCCCCACTTCGCTGAAGCCCATATATGCTTTGGCATTGACCTTAGTTTTTCCTTCTCTACCATTCTTTGTAGTAATGACAATAACGCCGTTGGCGCCTCGCGACCCATAAATAGCAGCCGAAGAAGCATCCTTCAGTACCTCTATACTCTCAATATCATCAGGATTAATAAAAGAGGTTGTGTTCGTGGTGGTGATAGGAAAGCCATCGACAACGATAAGCGGCTTTGTACCTGCAGTGATCGAGGAGGATGCTCTCACCTTTATATTCGAGCCACCAGAAGGATCACCCGAGCGCTGTTGAATTTGCACTCCGGGCATCATACCGGCAATGGCTTGCTCAAAACTTGCCACAGGCATATTCTCTATACGGTCAGCCTTGAGTGTATTGATAGCTCCTGTCACCCTCGCCTTGGTCTGAGTACCATATCCCACGACCACCACTTCCTGCAGATTTTTGCGGCCCTCGGAGAGTGTGATGTTCAGAGAGGGCGAAGAAGAGAGCTTCACGGTTTCGTCGGCCATTCCGATGAAGGTGACGGTGAGCTTCTGTCCCTCATAGGCCTTGATGTTGAAGTGGCCGTCGACGTCGGTGACGCCGAGCGCCTTGCCGTTGCAGGTCAGCGTAGCGCCGATGATGGGTTCACCGCTTTCGTCGGTCACCAGTCCTGTGTACTTTCTTTTCTGTCCATCGTCTTTCTGACCGCCTTCGTGCTGAGGGTTTCTCCTCTGCTTCTCTTTGATGACGATGCTCTTGTCGGAAATAATCTCAAAGTCGAGGTTGCGGCTCTTGAGGGCTCGCGTGAGCACTTCCTTCACGGAAGCATTTCTGACATCAATGTCGATGTCGCCCTTATTGTCGAAAAGACCCGAACGGTAGGAGATGTTGTAGGGCGTCTGTTTCTCGATAGCCGTGATAACTTGCTTGAGCGTAGCATTACGCAGACTGATTGTCACCTGCTTTCCTTGTGCCAGTGCCACTGTGGCCTGAAGAAACAAGAAGAAGACAAGCGACAGTAATCTTCGGGGATGACTTGTTTTCATTCGCT
>OMVH01000033.1 GCA_900314365.1 uncultured Prevotella sp.
TACTTGCGCTTGAGGGAGAAGGCGATGATGAAATCGATGAACTTATTCATTGCCAAGCGTGTTAAAGACCAACAATGCGTTCTTGCTCACCACCTGCTCACCGGCTTGCAGACCACTGACGATGTAGGCATAGTCGCTGCCCACATGTTCGGTCTTGACAGGTTGACGACGATAGTGGCGATGGCCGTCAGCAACCACCACATAGTCGGCACCACCGTCGAAGACAATAGCCTTGGCGGGCACGCGGCACAGGGCCTTGCCGCCTCCACCGGTACTGACATGCACCGTGGCGAACATACCCGGGCGCAGCAGACCACGGGCATTGTCAAGGGTGACGCGCACTTTCATGGTCTTGCTTTCACTGTCAAGCACATTATACACCTTATCTATATGTCCGTGGAATACTTCTCCGTCGTAGGCCATCGTGGTCACGGTGACAGGTGCGCCTTGATGTACCTTGGCTATGTCGCTCTCATAGACGTCAGCGATGACCCACACACGGCTGAGGTTTGCAATCTCCAAGGCCTCACCTCCAGCGACTCCGTCAGGACTGACGTAACTATCGTTGTAGACATTCTTCACTGTGACATAGCCACTTATGGGTGAGCGTAGCACGGCGGTGGCCTTTGCCCCAAAGCCATTGATGCCCGCCACGGCACCTAAACGGCTGCGTTCCGCGCGCGCCACGACGAGGGCGGCACGTGCCTCGCCAACTTCCTTGTCCGAAGCCATACCCGAGCGGTGCATGTCCTGCTTCATCTCATACTCGCGCTGGGCCATGCGAATCTGTGCTTCGGCATCAGCAAGTCCTTTGTTGTAGTCAGCTGCTTCCTCGCTATGGATAACGGCAAGACACTGCCCACGACGAACAGCATCACCCACCTCGACGGTGAGTCCACTCACACGGCCCGAGCAAGGGATAAAGACCTTGCGCACAAGACTCTCATCACTGCTCACGTCGCCGTTGAGCGTTAATTCTTCACCATAACTCCCATTCTCTGCAGGTGTCGTCTCTACCACTTCATTACGCAGCGAGTGGTAAGTATCAGTTGCAGACTTTCTTTCCGACGGCGAACAGGCTGCCAGACACAAAAGTCCGATAAGAAGAAGCATATTCTGTTTCATCGTATATTCAAAATAAAGTATTATGTATTACTATTTCCCCATATTATCTTAAGACGTTCAGTTGCTTGCAACACCTTGTTCTTTGCATCAAACCGGGCAAGCATAGTGTCGCGGTAGTTGGCGTAGAGGTCAACAAACTCCACAAGAGTGATGTGACGGTTCAGGAACTGACGCTCGGTGGAATGAAGCATAGAGTTTAAATCATTTTCAAACGAGGACGACGGTTCTAACTGTTTGAAGTATTGTTCCACGATATCGAGGTCAGCCTGCCGCTGCTGTGCAAGAGCAAGACGCTGACGGTCGGCTGCAATGTTGGCCTGCTGCATAGCAGCCTCAGCACTGCGTATGTTGCCACGGTTATGGTTCCACAACGGAAGAGCCACGCTCAAACCCAAAGCAAAATAATTATGTCCTATATTACCATTCTTATCGTATTCTCCTTGCAAAGCCATCTGAGGTAAAGCTTGGCTACGTTGCCACTTCAATGCGTGACGGGCCGCATTAGCCTGATGAGTCAAAAGCTGAAGCTCCGGCAATGCGTCGACCTGCGACATTGCAACACCTCCGCGAAGTGACAAATAAATGTGCGAAGCTTCAGTGAGTGCCTTCGCCTCGTCGAGCACTATCTCCAAAGGTTCAGTCCCCTTAATAGCCAGGATGAGACGCAACTGGCTTTGCAAAGCAGAAGCGGCAACCATCAAATCGGCACGCGACTTGCCGAGCTGATAAGCCATAGCAGCTATACGTTGTGTCTCGATTTTAGAAATATTTCCTTTAGCACTCTGTTCGCGATAGACAGCGAGAATCTTCTCCAAAGAAGCAATCTCCACATCGTAAGCCTCAGCCTGACGTTGCTGATAATAAAGATCGATCATCATGGTATGCACCTGCGTGCGCAGGTCACGGTGCGTCACTTGAAGCTGGCTTTGCGAGGCTTGCAAGAGAGCTTTGTTCTGCCTGACTTGCTCAGCATGCTGTCCGCCAATGGCAAAAGGTTGCGACACCTGGACATCGACCTCACCATCATAGCCGCTATCCAACCAACGACGGTTGTTAGGATTACGCACATTATACATCACGTTCACAGTAGGATTGTCGTAACGACACGACTGCGACAGTTGTCCTTCGGCGGCGGTTACATTCCAACGGGCTGACTGCAGGTCTTGGCTATGCGCCTCTATCAGGCTGTCAGCCTGGGCGAAACCAAGCCGTTGCGCTTTGGCTGTAGTGAAGTTCCCTAATACCATAAAAAGAAAGGGAGCAATAGTGACTATATAAATTCTTTTCATCGGCGGCAAAGGTACTGACTTTTACTAATGCATTGAAACAGAACAGATGAGAATGCTTTCATGCCACATTAAAGGTTTCTAATTGCTTCTTCTTGTCCGACTTCAGGAACCACACTACCTTTGCAGTCAAAAGAACGAGACAGGGTTACATGTAGCAGCCTCTCACAAGACGCAGAAATACAAAAATGTTATTAAAATTCTTCCTCACATGTAATAAGATCGGTGCCTTCACCCTTGGCGGCGGCTACGCGATGATACCTATTATGGAACGCGAGTATGTGGATAAGAATCACTGGCTGGGTCATGAAGAATTCATGGACATCATGGTGGTAGCTCAGACCACGCCGGGCATCTTTTCCATCGACATAGCCAGCCATATCGGTTATAAACTGAGAGGTGTATGGGGTGGTATCGTTGGAGCATTAGGCATTGCCTTGCCTTCTATCATCGCCATCCTGCTCATTGCCATATTCTTCCACAACTTCAAGGACAATGTCTATGTGGAAAAGTTCTTCCGTGGAGTGCGTCCCGCTGTGGTAGCACTCATAGCTGCTCCTTGTTTCAAGATGGCGCGCACGGCTCATATCAGATGGTCTACCTGCTGGATACCCGTAGTGAGCTGTCTGCTTATCGCCACCTTCGGAGTCTCACCGATATGGATTATCATCGTGGCAGGCGTGGGAGGATATTCATATGGAAGGATAAAAGATAAAGGCAATCAGACAGAAAGGTAAAAAGACGAAAGACGTATGTTGTTTCTCAAGTTATTCTATGTATTTAGCAAGATAGGCATCTTTAATTTCGGAGGTGGTTACGCCATGCTCTCGCTCATATACAGCGAGACAGTAGTGAAGAACCATTGGCTGACAAATGCCGAGTTCACCGACATTGTCGCTATCAGCCAATCTACGCCCGGTCCTATCGGTATCAACGCAGCCACCTATGTGGGCTACACGTCCGTCATTAATGCAGGCTACCCTGTTTGGGCAGCGGTGCTTGGTTCCGTACTTGCGTCACTAAGCATCATGTGGCTGTCGTTCATTTTGATGATTTGCATCAGCCACTATCTGCTCACCCACAAGGATGCGCCCTGGGTAAAGAACGTATTTGCCGCTCTTCGTCCGGCCATCATCGGCCTCATTGCAGCCGCCGCACTTCTACTGATGAACAAGGAGAATTTCGGTTCACCTATGGCAAGTCTCCCCTTGTTCATACTCAGCATCAGTCTGTGTGCAGTTGTCTTCATCGCCACACTGCGCTTCAAGGTCAACCCCATTTTAGCGCTGCTTGCTTGTGGGCTGGTGGGGCTGGTGGCATATTAATCACGTATGCAAAGCAATGCCACCCGCCACACACTACAACTCCAACTTTTTCATTAGGGCATTGCGAAGCACGACGGCATGATTCTTTACAGGATCGCGAAAACCATAGAGCAGGGTCACCGTCGTGGCTCCTGTCTGTCGTATTTCATCAGCAAGTTTGTCAAGAGCCTCGTTTTCTGCAAGCTCCTCGTCGTAACGGCGGGCAAATTCTTCCCAATTATCTTTTGGATTCACGTGGAAGAAACGGCGCAGTCCGAGGGAGGGCGTCACCTCCTTAGCCCAAATATCATATTCAAACGAACTCTTCTTCATGCCCCGTGGCCACATACGGTCAACGAGGATACGCAGTCCGTCGGATTCATCAGCGGGCTCATACACTCGCTTCAAACGAATTGAAATCTTGCTCATCGCTCTGTTTTATTGTTGTTGTTCCATCTTTAGGAATCCCGGGAAAAGAAGATTATTCTCTATGGCAACATGTTCCTTGAGATCGGAATAAAAACGCCTGAGTTGCTCGTTCATCAACTTATAAGAGGCACAGCCATCAGCCGGGGTTGTGAAATGCTGTGTGAGATTCTCTATGTGTTGCCACATTTCGCCTGCAGCATCGTGCTCAAGCATCATCTGACGGATGGGCGGATAGATGCTGCCACAGTGGAAAGGCTCAGGCTGGCGACCTTCGTCATGAGCCTGATACATCTCATAAAGATAAGGAAAGAGCACATGTTCTTCTTTAGAGAAATGATTGTCGAGCTCAGCAAACGATTCTTCAACTGCCGTCTTTACTGCATGAAGTTCCGGATGCCTGCCTCCGTGCACACCTTCAACCTTTATAACGAGGCGGAGCAAATCTTCGTGGTGGAGATGAAAGTTGCGATGATGCCATTTCAGGACATAGTCGAGGAGAAGTTCAAGGGGCCAACAAGAGAAATTGGCGACTACGGCACTGTCATTGCTATTTTCAAGTTTAGCGAGCACCTCATCAGGATTGAGATTCTGCTTGCTGCAAGCAGTGGCCAAAGTATCACTGCCATGGCAGCAATAGTCGATACCAAGGCGCTCAAAAACCTTTGCCTTACTGAAATCGGCAGCCACTATAGAGCCTACCGTCATACCTTTGTTCAATGTCCCATTCATAATCTTACTTTGTTTTTGAAGTTTCACTTTTGGAAAAATGGTTCCAAGCCTCGTCAAGAGGACTTAAGAAACCATTCAACCGCGCAAAGAGGGCTATTGTATGTCCTGCTTTCCGGGTACAAAGTTACACTACAAACAAGAACACGTGCCACGGGATTGAAGGATTGTTTCTATATCTTCAATCGGTTCCTTCGATAACTATTCCTATATGTACAAAAACATGGGTGGCTAAAAGAAATGCAACCGTGGAATTAAAGGGGCCGAATAGAAACAGAGGTCTGGACATAGCACGTCCTGCTCATTTACACCTCCTCCATCCTCATGAGGTCGTAGCCCTTTATCTGCACCACGATGGGGTGGAGCTTGGTGCCGTGGAGCATTGATTGCAGTTTGCGGTCGGCGGCGTAGGTCTTAATCTGTTCTTCGGCTTCCTGCCACTGCTTAGCGGCCTCAGCCTCGGTGGCGTCGGTCTTGAGATACTTCAGCTCGAGGATGTAGCTGTGAGCCACCATCGGATAGACCTTGTAGTTGGGCAGCAGGAAGAAGTCGCAATAGCCGTGAGCGAACTCCATCTCGGGAGCTATGAGATAGTAGTTGGTCAGCGTGAGATAGGCGTTCATGAATCCCTGCAGGTTGCGCTCGCCCTCAATGAGCTGGCGCACGGCTGTGGTGTCGTGATAAGCCTTGCAGATAAACGAGATGAGCGGCTTCCATTGTCCGCTGAGGGCAGCACTGTCGAAGGCATCGTCCAATTCCGACAAGTCGATGGAGTGGATGGAACTGTACTCATCCAAGAGATACTGGTAGTATTGCAGCCTGACATTGTTGTTGGGAACGATGAGCTTTAGCCGTTCCCCTACGGTACCGCCAATGGTGAGCATGCCATAATAATAAAGCAGACTGACGAAGTTGCCGAACTCCATCATCTTCTCAGCCGGGAAATGAGATACAAGACGGGCCTTGATGAAGCCTTTCTCGGCTATGTCGTGAATGATTTCAATGCGCTTGCTCTCGGTTTTGTCGATTTTGATAAGCCGCTTCAGCTTACCGTAATCGGTCATCGTGTTAGGGTCGATGAG
>OMVH01000291.1 GCA_900314365.1 uncultured Prevotella sp.
GTCGCGCCGGTCAGAAGCCTACCTTCTCCTATAATACCGACGTGACGGTGTCGACCATCCAGAAGAAGTACGATGTGCTCAACGCATCAGAGTACAAAGCTCTCGTAAACTCCATCGGCGGACTCGACGCTTCGCTCTTAGGAACTGCTGATACCGACTGGCAGGACCAAATCTTCCGCACATCAGTGTCCAATCACCAGAGCCTCAGCATGTCGGGCGGCTTAAAGAATATGCCCTATCGTGCCAGCTTAGGCTACGACATCGACAACGGTATCGTGAAGACCAGTTGGATGCGCCGTACCAATGCATCTGTGAACCTGGCTCCTACTTTTCTTGATAACCATCTGAACTTCAACGTCACAGCCAAGTATATGTACGAGAAGGACCGCTATGCCGACGCCGGAGGAGCCATCGGTGGCGCATTGGCCATGGATCCTACTCAACCTGTACGCATCGACGGTGCTGATGCACGCTACACAGGCGGCTACTATCAGACTCTCTCAGCTCGGCCTGCCGACTCAACCATCGGAGACCCCACATGGCTCAAGGTGACCAACTCCAACGCTCCTCAGAACCCTGTGGCTCTGTTGAGCTATAAGTACACCTTAGCTCAGACCAACGACTATTCCGGAAACATTGAGGGCGACTACAAGATACATGGCTTTGAGGATCTGCGCCTGCATGGAAGCCTCGGAGCACAATACACATCAGCCAACCAGACCGATGACATCAGCCCCTATTCGTTCTCAAACAACTACTATGGCTATAAAGGTGTGACCAATTACTGGAAGTACAACTGGGTAGCCAACGCTTACGCTCAGTATGCTCATACTTTCGGCATCCATAATTTCGACATTATGGGCGGCGCTGAGGAAAGCCACTATCATCGTTCAGGCTATTCTGAAGGCAGCGGCTGGGATTCTTATACCAACACCGCCTACAAACCTTCATTGCGCGCAGACAACGAGTGGGCCACTCACTACACACTGGTCTCCTACTTCGGCCGTCTGAACTACTCACTCATGGATCGCTATCTGCTCACAGCCACCTTCCGTGCCGACGGTTCCTCGAAATTCGCCAAAGGCAACAAGTGGGGCTACTTCCCCGCAGTGGCTCTGGCCTGGAAAATCAATCAAGAAGGCTTCCTGAAGAATGTCAGCTGGCTCGACGAACTCAAGCTCCGTATGGGTTGGGGTAAGACCGGTCAGCAGAACGGCATCGACGATTTCTACTATCTGCCGCTCTATGTGAAGAGCAATCAGTATGCACAGTATCCCTTTGGTAATACTTACTACTACACCACTCGTCCAAGCAATTATAACAAGGACCTGACGTGGGAGAAGACTACCACTTGGAACGCAGGACTCGACTTCAGCGCACTCAATGGCCGTTTCACTTGGAATCTTGACGGTTACTACCGCAAGACCAAGGACCTGCTCGCTACTATCCCTGTTCCTGCCATGACCGGTTTCGGCGATACCCAGATGCGCAACATCGGCTCTCTAAAAAACTATGGTCTTGAGTTCGCCTTCGACGTGAAGCCCATCGTTACCAAAGACTTCACCTGGGACATCACCTATAACGTGGGTTGGAACCATAACGAGATTACCGAGCTGACCGCAGGCTACGCCGACTATGTGGATGCCGGTGACAAGATATCACGCGGTAACAATACTCAGATTCAGCGCAACAAGGTGGGAGAGCCTGTAAACTCCTTCTTTGTATATCAGCAGGTTTACGATGAGAACGGGAAACCCATTGAGGGCCAGTATGTCGACCGCAACGCTGACGGCAAGATCGACCTCAGCGACGGCTATTACTATAAGAGTCCGGCTCCCGACGTCATCATGGGCCTCACCATGAAGTTCCTCTATAAGAACTGGGACCTCAGTGCTGCCTTCCGTGCATCTTTAGGCAACTATGTGTACTACGACTTCCTCAGCCGCAACGCTATCATCAGCGCCAACGGTCTCTATTCCAACTCTGCTTGGCACAACTCCACTCCTGAGGCTGTAGCACTGGGCTGGACCGGCAGCCGCAACACCTACGCCAGCGAGAACTATCGCAGCGACTACTTCGTGCAGAACGCCTCGTTCCTGAAGTGCACCAACATCACACTGGGCTACACCTTCCCCGCCCTTCTCACCTACGCCGGACAAAAGTACTTCAACGGACGAGTGTACTTCACCGCTCAGAATCCTTTCATCATCACAAAGTATAAGGGACTCGACCCTGAGGTGGCGTCTGGCATCGACAACAATCCTTACCCGCGTCCAATGAGTTTCCAACTTGGACTCAATCTTAACTTCTAACAAGCAACAATTATGAAAAAGAAGATATTCTTCAAGTCAGCTTTCATAGGAATAGTGGCGCTCGGTATGGCTTCCTGCGCCGACGATCTCAACCAAAACTCCATCGATCCGAAATCGTCAAATACTTACAATGAGATGGAACTGCTGGCCAAGCAATATGCCACCCTCGGCCTTACAGGACAGACCGGTCCCGCAGGCAAAGGCGACATCAGTAACGATGAGGGTGAGAGCGGCTTCTACCGCACCACGTTCAACCTGGAGGAGCTCTGCTCCGACGAGACCGTCTGGGCCTGGCAGAACGATAACGATATTCCTGCCATCACCAACATCGCATGGACCAGTGCCAGCGACCGCGTGAACTGGGCTTACCAGCGCCTGGCCTACGACATTCAGCTCTACAACTTCTATCTCTCCGAGACCGAGTCGCAGAAGGACGACTCCAATGTGAAGCTCTATCGTGCAGAAGTGCGTTTCCTGCGTGCTCTCCACTACTGGTACTATCTCGACCTCTTCCGCAAGGCTCCTTTCAAGACCGATTACAACCCCGCCACGCTGCCCGAGGAAAAGGCTGGCAAGGACCTCTACGACTGGATTGACCAAGAGCTCACAGAGATTGAGCCTGAGCTCGCCTCTATCGGTTCGTTCAACAACTCAGATAACTTCGGACGCGCTGACCAGGGTGCTGCCTACATGCTGCACGCCCGTCTTGCTCTCAATTCGTCGGTCTACACCGATGGTCAAGTGAAAGACTATCAGAAGGCTATCGACTACTGCGACAAAGTTATCGGCAGTGGCAAGTACGCACTCTCTACGGAGACAAAGAACGGCTGGTCGGGCTACAAGCAACTCTTCATGGGCGACAACGACAAGAACGAGCAGGCGATGAAGGAAATCATCTTCCCAATTCGCCAGGACGGTGTTAAGACCGAGTGCTACGCTGCCAGCACCTATCTGGTGAGCAGTATGGCTGCCAGCGGCATGCCCTACCTTGGAACCTCCAACCAGTGGACATGTAACTTCGCCCGCTATTCCTGCCTGCAATTCTTCTTCAACGATCCCACAAAGATTAAGCTCGCTACAGCAGAGCTTCACGACAATTATGTGAAGGACTACACAGCTGCCAACGGCAAGGCTCCGGGCACCAGCGAGGCTGACATCATCGCAGAGGACAAGGCCCTCGGCACTTCCACTGCCGATGTAGTGAAGTTGGCCGGCGACGACCGCGCGCTCTTCTACCCCGGTGTGGGTGGCGGCTACCGCAAGCTCACTACCAACCAGATTACAGGCTTCCTCAACGGCCTCTCGTTCGCCAAGTGGACCAATGTCTACAGTGATGGCAGCACTCCAAGCGATCCCACATTCTCCGATACCGACGTTCCTCTCTTCCGTCTGGCTGAGGCTTATCTCACCAGAGCTGAGGCAGAATGGCGTCTCAACGGCAGTGATGCCAAGGCTGTTGCCGACATCAACGTGCTGCGCTCGCGTGCTCACGCTCCTCAGGTTACGAGTGTGGATGCCGACCTGCTCATCAAGGAGTGGGGCAAGGAATTCTACATGGAAGGACGTCGCCGTTCCGACCTCATACGCTTCGGTCTCTTCACCGGAAACAAGTACCTATGGTCGTTCAAGGGCGGTGTTGCCAAAGGCGCATCCGTTGACAAGCACTATAACGTGTATCCTATTCCAGCCAAGGACATCAGCAACAACCCTGGCCTGACTCAGAACGCTGGTTACTAATTAGCACTGCGAACAACAAAACACAACGCCCCATCCCTTGCCGCCGGCTCTCCCGACGGCAGGGAGAAGGCAAAACAACAAACAAATTATGAAAAAGAATCTTTTCAATATAGGCTGCATCTTCGCCCTGCTTGCATCTGTTGCTTTGGGCACGACATCGTGCTCCAAGGATGACGACAGCAACCCGACGCTCGACCTCAGCCATGCCGGCGAAGGCTTCGTTCTCAATGTGCCTGCCAACGCCGCCAACAACACCTATGACCTGGCAGCAGCCGAGAACGTGGAGCTCACCTGCCATCAGCCCAACTACGGCGGTGTGCCTTATGTGACACGCTACTATGTGCAGGTGGCCATCGATCAGAATTTCCTCACCGACAGCACTACGGCCCACAAGGAGCTGAAGACTTCTTACACTTCCGCCGACATGATGGTGGCAGCCAACGAGATGAATGACTCCATCGTGGCTCTCTTCAAGGACGCCAATCCCGATGCCAACTATCCCAACAGTCCACGCCCCGTCTATGTGCGACTTCGCGCCGTGCTCGACAACACAGGTTCTGGTCTGAGCTACTCCAATGTCATCACACTGCCCAGCGTGCTGGCTACCTACGTGGCTCCTAAGGCCACACTGCCTGCTAAGCTCTACGTGGTGGGTGCTCACGTCGGCACAGAGGCCTGGAAGTCTCAGGTCGCCATGCCAGCGGCCTACGGTCTTGCAGGAAACTTCTATGGAGTGTTCTACATCGACGGAGAAGGTATCAAGTGGAATGCCGGCAACAACGACAACCGTGGTTACAGCCGCACGACATCCATCAACGACGTAGCCAAAGCCGGTGTCAAGGCTGGCGACGACGACCGTATCGCTGTTGACAAGGCTGGCTGGTACACCCTTTACATGGTGGCTGAAGTCGACGAAGAAGCCAACATCGTGAAGTACACGCTCAACATCCTGCCTGCCAATGTCTACATCATCGGTAACACAATGAACAACTGGACTCAGAGTGATGCTTCCCTCAAGTGCACTACTCCTACTACGGCCGACGGTGAGTTCGTTTCACCCGCCTTTACCGCTGCTGGTGAGCTGCGTGCCTACATCGACACCAAGGCCGGAGGCTTCGACGGTCTCGACTGGTGGCGTACGGAGTTCACACTCTATAAGGGTACTACCCTCTACTACCGCGACTTTGATATTCCAGACTCGTGGACTCAGGGCGCTAAGGAGAAGGCCGGTAAGCCTGATCCTGAGAACTACTCAGTTTCTTGCTCGGCAGGTCAGAGGCTCTATGTGAACTTCAAGACGGGCACCGGTAGTGTGAAATAACGCAAATGGTTAACAAGTAAGAGAAAACAAAATTATGAAAAGAAATATTTTATACGGGTTTGTCGCTATGGCCAGTCTGTTGCTGGCAAGCTGTAACGGCGACTACGACGACTGGGCAAGCCCTCAGGCCTACGACGCAGAGAGTGCAGCAGCCAAATACGGTGTGACCTTCACCCCCGGTCCTGATGCCGACGTGGTGATGCCAACCTCCGACGGCTACGCCAACATCGTAACCATCAACAGCAACAATGATGCCATATCGGGCTTCACCATCAAGAGTGTGACCATTGACGGGAAAACCATCAATGCCACTATGGACAACAACAATGTGAACGTGAAGGCTTCCGACCTGAGCAACATTATCCGCAATGAGTACAACTCCCGTGCCTACACGAAGCGTGCGCTCAAGGTGGTGACCACCGTGGCTGCAAACCTCACCAACGGTGATGCCGTGACCATCGACATGGCCGGTAACACCGACGCCTCGTTCACCCCATATCAGACTCCTGCTATCGACCCCAAGGGCTACTTCGTGCTCGGCGACTTTGCAGAGAACGGTGCGGGCTGGGATGTTACGAAGCCTGTGATGATGGAGAAGGTCTCCGATGGTGTCTACAGTGTGCATGTAACCACAAAAGGCGACAGCAACTGGTTCAAGTTCTACTGCGGCTCTGATGCTGACGGCACCTGGAACAGCGCCAACAAGCACCAGATGGGTTGCGCTGTAAATGGTGACAATTCGCGTACGGGCTTCGTCGTCTACACCGACGATCCCGAGAATCCCAAGACGAGTGACGACACAGGCGTGCAGACTCCGGTCGTGAAGGGCAAGGGACAGTTCAAGATAACACTCGACATGAACAACCTCACCTACACCGTGACTCCCGACGAGAGCAAGTACTACCTCATCGGCAATCCCACAAGCTGGGGACTGAGCCTCAACTGCATGCTCTACGGTGAGGGCAACAACGTGTACAGCTACACTTACAAGGCCACGAACCAGTGGGACATCAAAGTCTTCGACGGCAAGTACTACAGCGTGGGTGGTGACAACATCTGGGGCTACTGCTGGGGCGGCGTCAACGGCTCGACAGCAGCCAGCGGTGACCTCATCTATGCTGACGGCAACGGTGACAATGCTGGAGCCATAGGCCCGAACGAGAAGGGCGGCTGGTACACCTTCACCATCAACATGAATAACAATACCTATACCTGGAAGGCCATCGACGCTCCCACTAAATCCTACAAAAACGTGAGTATCATCGGTGACTTCAACAAATGGGGAGGTGATGTTGATATGAAAGAAGTGGTGTCGCACAACTGGTATGTGCGTGCAGCCATCAGCTCCGACGGTGGACTGAAGTTCCGTGCCAATCATGACTGGGCTACAAGCTGGGGCACAACGAAAGACTTCAGCTTAGGCGACTCCTACTACGGTCCTACTGGCAGCGAGAACATCACTGTTCCTGCCGGCACCTATGACTTCTATCTTAACGACATCACAGGTAGATGGAATATTGTGGCTGTGAAGTAACGCCACACTTCACCATGCCACACGGGGGCAGCGGCTATTGAGCCGCTGCCCTTTTCTTTTCTGCACAAATACCGAAGATAACATTGGGAGAGAGTCTTGACTTCGCCAATGCGTCACCCAAAACATCCCCAAAAGAATTATAGCTGATTGATGTAGGAAAAAGGTAATGGAAAATAGTCATTGACAGGCTTCCGCTCTCAA
>OMVH01000054.1 GCA_900314365.1 uncultured Prevotella sp.
CCTTGTGTTGAACGACAGGAAGTTATATCTTTGCGTTGTTCAACCTAAATATATGCAATCATGGAAAAACAGAGGATTCATCTCGGCTATCTGCTGTTAAGTCTGACCCTTCTCGTTTGCTTCTCGTGCGAGAAGCCCGCCGCGGATAATGGCGAAGATAATGGTCAATCCACTGACGACATGGTGGAGCTCACAGTGAACATCAGTAATTTCAAGCAAGTAGCCTTTACGACGCAACGACGCAGTGAGAAAAGGGCCATAGCTGAGTTGTGCAATCGCATTGACGTAGCCATTCTCCAGGACAAGAACAAAGTAAAGGGTATCAACCAAACATCCAACGACAAAGACTTCGGACACTTCAGTCTCTCGCTTCCAAAAGGCTCGTACACAGTACTTATCATTGCTCACAACGGTTTGGGGACGGCTACACTCACAAACCCTGAGGCAGTGACTTTCGAGAAAAACAAGGTCACTGACACTTTCTATTATTGCAATGCCATCACACTCAACGGTAACCAGACCATCAACGCCGACATGCAAAGGGCCGTGGCTGCCTTCTGCCTGGAAGTCAACGACACCACGCCTTCCAACGTCAGGCAAATGAAATTCTACTACACCGGCGGAAGTTCCACACTCAATGCTCGCAGCGGTACGGGATGTGTGAAATCGCGGCAGACGGAGGTCCTCAACGTGCCCGACGGTGCTCACACCGGCAAATCGGCATACACCATCTATACATTCCCGCGGGAAGACTCCGAGGAACTGAAAATTGTGGTGACAGCACTCGACGAGAATGGTAAGGACATCTTTTCGAAAACCTTCGAGCATGTGCCCATAACCCTGCGCCAGAAGAGCATTTACTCCGGGAGATTCTTCGACGGGGATAGTGGCGACGGTGGCGACAGTTTCATCATTCGAGGCGACGACGTATGGACTGAGCACCACTCCACTTACTAACAACCTCCAGCCTTATTTATATTCTGCCCGGGCATAGCCCACAAGCCGGTCGGTACGTCCGCCGAGTTCGCGATAGTAGACAAGTGCCTGATAAGTGTTCTCTGTCTGATAGAAATTGCCCTCTGAAGGAACTGGCCTTGCATTGCCGTCTTCATCAACAAGCAGATACTGGTAGGAATAGTAGCCCTGCTTGAGCTTCACCGTAGCCTCATAACAGCGGGAGACCTCGTTGTAGATCATCTCGAAGGCTGGAAGAAAGCGGTCGTAGGTCCATTTGGCATTGAGAAAGACGCGTCCGTTGAGCCGCTCAGGCGTCTTCAGACGGAAATGTGTGAGCAGGTACTCACAGGTATAGTCAATCTCGCTGTTATCGCTGTTACGGATGAAAAAGGCTCCATTGGCATCGTTGTCGTAGACATAGTTGGGCCGGGGCTCATCAGTCCAGACGTAAGCATTGTAGTTCCTCCCGTCCCATTCGAGCGATTCCAATCCCATTGTGGTATGATCGACATCGAGCATTTCGAATTTTCGGTATTCGTTTCCTCCATCGAAGATGTAGTCGCGACAATGATTCCACCTCAAACCATCGGCCATGACGTACTGTGGCTTTGCATCCCGGCGGACATTGTCCCACCGGCCATTCTGCAATACCACGGTGTAAATCTGCTCTTCAGGATTTGTCACCCTGAGCGCGCCATAACCAACCTCCATAGCCACTTGTTGATGTCGGCCGTTGATGTCGGCATCAGTGTTGGTGAGGATACGCAAGCCCACCGATGCAGCCGGTTCCACCACCATGAAGCAGGCAGTGAGTACGGGAGCATTGTCGTCGTCCTCATCGTAGACAGTCAGCCGGTAGTTGCCACTCATCGTGAAGGCACACTTGCTGTTGGGCAGTTGCAGATGGTAGTGGGTGTAGAGTTCGTTGGTGTTGAGCGACTTCTCCGCGTCTTCAATGGTATTGCCTTCGGCAAATCCTTTCACAAAGTCGCTGGTGAGAAGCTGTGTGGACACCGTCCAATCGGCCTCGCAATGCTCTATTTTATACGTGTAGCGGTGAAGCTCGTGGTTGAGTACATCGAAGTCGATGTTCACAGGCTCGCCTCCCAACTGCGTGACAGGCAATGATAGCCAGTCGGTACCGGCGACGACTGTGAGCGAGGCAACATCGGGCGACAACACTTCATGACGCTGGGCTGATGACGGCTGACAGACGAATACACTCATCACCGCAGCCAACAGCGTGAACCGCAGCCCGACCAGTATGGGTAGAATATTAGACCGCAAGAATTGCAGAGGACGTTTCATAAGCTTTTAGTTGATAGTTAAGGTTGAAGCCACAGAGAGTGTCTCCGGCTAAGTTGCCCGCAAAAGACATCAGAAGTCGAAAAGCACCCTCGCATTGACCTGCCTTCCCGTGAGATAATTGGGGACAGCATATTGTTGGCCTGTGACATCAGTAATCCAGTAATAAGAGTTCACATTGCTGATTCCGAAAAGATTGAGCACATCGACCCCGAGCCATATATTGCGGAAGAACGACTTTCTTTCTCCCCGCTCATTGTTGAGCATGCGGTAGCTCATGCCAATGTCAGCGCGTTTGTAGGCCGGCGCCCGGAACGTGTTACTCTCGAGCTCACGATGGGGTGCTGAGAAGGGAAGACCGTCGGCATAAGTGAGGCGGAGCGACATCTTCCAGCGGTCGGTGCCGGGGAAGTAATCGGTGAAATAGAGGTGAACGGCATAACGCTGGTCAGTGGGCAGGGGAATACTCTTGCCGTTGAGCTTCATCTTAGTGTCCATGAGTGAAAGGGTGAGCCACGAATCGGTCCCGGGCACAAACTCACCAAAGAGCTTCAGGTCGATGCCCGCTGCATGTCCGCTGGCCTTAGTATCTCCGTAGTAAACCACCTTCACGTTGTTGACGCTGTAGGGGACGAGATTGGAGAGTGCCTTATAGTAGGCCTCAGCCGTGAACTTGAAGGGTCTGTTGTTGAGCATGAACCGGTAATCGGCACCTACTATGAAATGTATGGAACGCTGGCTCTTGGCCTTTTCATTGAGGTTGGCATAGGTGACCCCATTGACCGTAGTTGTGTCGCGAAGCTCCTTATAGAACGGTGCCTGGTAATAGAGTCCGGAGGCAAAACGGAAAGTGAGATTCTGGTTGAAGGCCGGAATGATACTCAATGAGGCGCGCGGACTCAACAGTGTCTCCTTGTTGAAATTCCAGTGGGCCAGTCGCAGACCGTAGTTGAGCGTGTAGAGTGTCCCCCCTTCATGGCCGCTGAAACGGTAGGTATCCTGGAGATAGGCCTCAATGCGATTGGCATTGAGGGTGTTGTTGGCACGCAAGGAATAAATCATATACAAGTCCTTGCCCGTGTGAGGAATGCTGTAGCCGCTGGAGTCGCGCATTTCGTACTCGACAGACTTCTCGGTGATGTGCTCGAACTTGAATGTCACCCCACCCTCTATCTTGTGATGCTTTGTCATATGACGCGCCATGAACTTCACACTCTGCACGTCGGCATCGAGATAGTTGCGGGCATGTTGGAAATAGGTACCCACACCGAGGTTCTCGCTCGTCTCAGTCTGCGTGAGCCAGTACTGTCCCTGCAAGTCATAGCGCTCCTGTTCCTTTGTGGAGAAAGCTGACGCGAGGAGTGAGACCGACGTGGAATCACCAAACATGCGAGTGATGCCGAGTGTACCGAAGAAGGTACGGAAGAGGTCCTTCTCCTGCCCGTCGAAATAGACGCGGAACGATTTTACGTTCTGCAAGGTGCCAAAGCTGGTCTCACGATCCTCCGGTACAAAATGATAATGATTATCAGAGATATTACCTATGAAATCCACCTTCCACCGTTTGTTCGGCCTGTAGGCCAAATAAGTCTGATAATCAAGAAAATCGGGCCTGTACTCACCTTTGGTCTCGAGCGATCCGAGCAAGTACTTGGTGGTCTTGTAGCGCACACCGTTGCTCCATGTGAACTTCTTTCCCTTCAGCCCTAAGTAGGCAGAGGCTCCGAGCAGGCTTGCGCTCACACTGCCCTCCGTGCGCTTGGGCTGACGGTAGGTGATATCGAGGGCCGACGACATGCGGTCACCGTACTTTGCCTCGAAGCCTCCCGTGGAAAAACCTATCTTCTCCACCATGTCGGGATTGATTATCGAGAGTCCTTCCTGCTGACCACTGCGCACAAGAAACGGCCGGTAGACTTCCACATTGTTGATATAGACGCTGTTCTCGTCGAAAGAGCCCCCACGGACATTGTACTGCGACGAGAGTTCACTGTGACTGCTGACACCAGCCTGACTTTGGATGAGCTCCTCTACGGCATTGCCCGTAGTGCTCGGAGCCGTTTTCAGCGCATCCGTCTTCAGAGTCTGCGTCTGTCCCGTTTCTATGCGTTGCCCGGTGACATTGACCTCGCTGAGCGTTTTGTCGTCGCTGTAAAGCACCACTTGGAGCATCTGTCTGCCCTTGGGCCGCACGAGCACACGAGTCTTAGGCTTATAGCCAATCATAGAGAATTTAACTACCACTGAATCAGCTGAATGAAGCGTCAAGCTAAACTCTCCCTTCAGCGAGGTGAGCGCCACCTTACCCTGAGAGACAACCGACGCGAATTCTACCGGGTTATTGTCTTCATCAGTCACACGTCCTTGCAAAGTGAACGTCTGGGCACTGGCTTGCAGCACGGCAGTAAACAATATGAGGAGTGAAAGCAATTTCTTTACCATAACTTAAATATAACGGACCATCATGGCTAATATTGTGATACTACGCCACTTTGCCTCCAAAGACTTTGCAAAGCTTCCGCATGGTCCTTCACCCCTTGAACAGTTGCCGGAGGCAACGAAGGAGGATACTCACTACACCAGCCGGTTGTTTGACTGAAAGCGGAAAATGGTGATACAATAAGAGCGAGCCAATGTACGGAGACAGAAGAGAAACTCTCCAATATCTACCACCTACTTGGCATCCATCCACATCCGCTGGGGATAATAAAATCCGTGGTACATCCAAAACCAATCTCAAAAACGCCTATACCGAGAATCTATCAGTTACATGAGATATATCTGCAATGGGGATTAATATTCGTAATAGTAAAATTGCTCCACCCCTATAGTCGTACAGTGTGACTAAACTAATAGAACCGAATTTATTTGGAGATTCTATTATGCAGATCTATCCACAACAATAGAATTTTATTGGTATCTTCTAAATCCAAGGTTTTGCCTGTAGGCAATTTGACACAGAGTATTTCTATGGCCTGTCGGCTATGAGCATTAACAATAATGTTCTGTTGATTATTAGGATCAACAATATTTTTATAGATCCCCCAATAATTGTCAATACCTTCGTAAGAAATCTCATAGTTTTTATTTTCTATGTTTATTCTTACATGTGACTGAATCGCAGATGGCCAAAAAACGACCAATGTATCAATATCAGCTCGTGGACCTGGTCTGTTCAAATAACTAGAATAAATTTTATAGTTGAAAGACAAATCACAGACCTGGCTTGATTCATCAAAAGTCCGTTTATACATACATGAATCAGGTATACAATATCCAAAAGCTTTTGACGGGACATCATGCAGGGTCAGATTTTTTTCCCCCTCTGTTGTTACACTTAATGTTGCGGTGCATATACATGTAGAGTCTTTTCTTGTAGGCCAATATCGTGACGCTGAATCATAAGGAAGTTTTTCTGCTAATACCACATAAGCAGGGTAGGTTCCTGCCATTTTTTTATAGTAAGCAAGATCTCCAGTTTCTGTTTCTAGAATCATTACACTGGGAGGGTTCGCTTGATCATTCCAAAAGTCAAAGCAAGACTGTGTGAGTACCACTCCCAGCAAAAGGACTAAGCCTACAAATATCCTATTAATATGCTTCTTCATAGTTCTCAAGCCTTACGGTTCTATCAGAATATAACCCTGACAATAAGTGGAAACGCCATTCTCGTCGCCTACATGCTTAATTCCAATAATTACAAGATTATCCTTGGGTAAAGCAAATCTTCCTTGACTTTCGGCAAGGAAAAGGTCAGCATCAGGATAGGGAACCACCTTGGCGTATTTGCCGTTACATTTAACGGTACCAGTAAAGTAGCGGGTCTGTCCATTCTCATCTCCTTGGTGCTGCCGGCCTATCAGTACCCTTGATTGAGCATGCTCGTCATTAATATCAGAAGCCATGAAGAAGTTGGCCGAGTCACTTTGCTGATGCCAATTACTCCACATCTCATCTTCAATTGTAATAGAGTAGTCATTTTTAGACTCTCCATTTTCATCAATAACTTTTAATTTACAAAAGTTACAGATGGTATCACCATTCTCATCACCACTGTGCAATCTTGAATGCAATACCAAGTAGCCAGAAGAATCTTGGATTCTGAATGTGGCCTCTTCACCGGAATTTTCCTTCAACGACATAGATTGCAGACTATCTGAGTCCAATATTGCGAGATAGCTCCCGGAACTGATCAACTCTTTAGGCGTGGGGTTGTGGTGCGACTTGACCTGCAAATCTATAGCACTTGATTTTTGCCAAGGACCTAAAGGCCCAGTTGTCCAACTAAATTCACCTACCTCTCCCCAAGCACCAGCGAAATATTTCCAAATAGCTTGTTCGTCTATTAAGAAATCCACTCTCCTTGTTATCTCCCAATCATATCCTCCATCAGATGTTTTGTCGTTAAACGTTAAACCAAAAACAGTTCTAGGATATGTCCCAGGAGCGTTATAGAATCCATGAGAACCAACAGCACAATAAACCGTAATTTCTGGTTTATCGCCATATTTGACGTTGACATCTTCTGGATAATATAACGCCCCTGAATCATGCTGACTAAGCCAAACCGATGATATTACATGCTTGTCCTTGTCCCAATTGACCTTAACACATTCCCAATCTCCTTCATGATTTCCAAAAGGAGCTGCATTATATCCGAAGAATAGCCAATATTC
>OMVH01000027.1 GCA_900314365.1 uncultured Prevotella sp.
ATATTAACAGCTTCATTCATTATAATTTAGGGTGACGCATTGACGAAGTCGGGAAGAATCAACCTCTACCGAGTATAGTTATAAGGCCTTTATAAACGTCCGCGAGGACCGACCCTGCAAAGGGATATACTTCCGAGAATTGGTATAACGCCTTTTGCCAAGCCTAATAAAACAGGCAAAAGGACAATTTTTTACTGCAAAGCAAATTGATATTCATCGCATTAAAAATTTGTCCTATGGCAGACTAATAGACGCTACTTTTTCGAGGCAGAAAACTGCTTGATGATGCTATAAGCATCGTAAAGTCCAAGCTCTCCGGCCTTACTGAGGTCGGCGGTACCGCCCTTGTGGTTATCGCTCTTCATCCGGGCAAGACCACGGTTATAGTAAGCCTCTGCAAAGTTGGCATTCTTACTGATCGCGATAGTGTACTCATCAATAGCCTTCCCATAATCAGCATTCGCTGCATAGAAGTTACCAAGATTATAGTGCAGATAGGCATTGTCGGGGTCGAGACTTACAGCCTTCACCAAGTCATCGTGAGCCTGCGTCTGCGTAGAGCGCGTATCAGTACCCTTGGAAGCAGCATAGTCGTTGAGCTTCACCTGACAAAGGCCACGTTGTGAGTAGGCCCAGGCCATATTAGGGTCGTACTGAATATAAACCGTGAGGTCATTGATGGCAGCCTCAAAGTCCTGCACCGTTGTGTAAGCAGCGGCACGCATGAGCACCAATGGCGCAACAGCTTTCATGCTCGATACAGAGGAGATGGCTCTTGATAGTGAGTCGACAAGATCGAAACTGGCCTTAGAAAGTGTCTCAGAGAGCTGACCCGAGGCACAGTTGAGATAGAGATGGCGTGCCGAGCGAGTGGTGCTGTTGAACTTCTCCAGTGAACGGTCATAGACTTGATAAGAACTCACACCGTTATGATAGGATTGGAAGCTCATACTGAACATCGGCAGGAAGGTCACCTCCACATTGCGGTTCTGCACCTGTCCACGATACTCGCTCTTGAACTCGTGCTGATAGTGCACCTCGTCGTCGACAACCACTTGGTTGTATTTGTCCGGATCGATTTCGCTGCGTTTTCTTAGCTGCTTTATCTTACTCTTGCTCCAGCGCTGCTGTATACCTATATGCTTATCCATCTGCGCCTTGAAGATGCGGAACTCGTCAAGCTCTGCCTTGGCTGTCATGCCAAGCCGGCGGTAGCAGCGTGCGCGATAGGACAGTCCGGTCCAGAAGTTGGGGAACTGTGCTATGACGGCACTGTAATCGCGGATTGCCCCCTTCAGATCTCCCGTTCGGTCGAGCAACAGGGCACGGTTGAAGATGGCCATAAAGTTCTGTGGCTCCATCTTGATGACGTAGTCAAAATCGGTGATGGCACGGTTGTCGTCACCAAGCTGCATACGCAGCAATCCGCGATTGTAATGGGCCAGGAAATTGTTAGGATCGAGGCTTAGGGCCTGGTCATAGTCCTCCATAGCGCCTCTGAGGTTATTGATGTTATAGCGGCAGAGCGCACGGTTTACGTAGTTGCCGACAGTCTTAGGCTTGAGATGGATGGCCTTGGAGAGCTCTGCATCAGCATCCTTCCACTGACGTCGCGACAGACTGATGTAGGCTCGCGTTGTCCACGTATCACCATCATAGGGGTCAATTTCAAGACTCTTGTCAAGCCATTTGGCAGCCTCGGTGGTATCCTTTTTCTGGAGATAGATTTCAGCCTTCAGTGAATAGTTGGGTGCAAAGTCACGCCACTTCTGCGCTATGGTGTCGGTCTGGAGGAGCGCAGCATCGTAGTCTTTAAGGTTCATCATGCAGATGGCGCGGTTGTACCAATAGTTACGCGTCATAGGCATCAGAGCGATGGCCTGATTATAGTCTGCGATGGCATCGGAGAGCTTGTTCTGGCGAATGCGCGCCAGTGCACGCAACTCATACATCTCATTTACATAAGGGTTGAGGCTGATGGCATGCGTCACGTCGTCCTCGGAACCCACGAAGTCATCAAGATAATACTTATCTACGCCTCTGAAGAACCACGGTTGATAAAGATAAGGCTTGAGGGCTATGATGCGGTTGAAGTACTGGATGGAAAGCACATAGTCCTGATAGTGCATAGCCACCTGTCCGCTCTCCATGAGCCGGTCGGTGTTGTACTGGGCGAGCATCCGGCCGGGCAGCAGCAATAAGAAGAGGACTGCCAGCGGGCGCGCTACCCTACTTACAGCAGTGGGAGCCCATCCAAACACTGTGGGACAGGCCTGCCGGTTGTGGTTACTCTGTCTTAAAAATAGCCTCATGCTTCTGTGTGTGGTTCTATGTCACCGACAGTAGAGTGTCAGTGCTTGATAGGTTTCGTACGGTAGGAACAGCGGTAGCGTCCTTGCAGCAGGGCGCGCAGTTTGCTCTTTATCATCTGCTTGCGGAAAGCCGAGAGATGATCGACGTAGAGCTTACCGTCGAGATGGTCGAACTCATGCTGCATCACGCGAGCCAAATAGCCGCTCACCCACTCGTCGTGCTCGTTGAAATCCTCGTCCTGATAGCATACGCGGATGCGCGTGGGACGGGTGACGTTCTCGTGAATACCGGGCAGCGAAAGGCAACCTTCCTCCATAGTGGCCTTTTCCGACTTGTCGTCGAATTCGATGATATGGGGGTTGATGAAAGCCTTACGGAACCCTTTGTACTCGGGCATGTCTTCGCTGAGCACATCAAGGTCGATAACCACAATGCGCACGCTCCGCCCCACCTGAGGCGCAGCCAGACCTATACCCTCGCTCGAAGCCAGAGTTTCGAACATGTCGGCCACGAACTCTTTCAGCCCGGGATAGTCGGGCGTGATGTCGGCAGCTACTTTTCTAAGTACAGGCTGCCCATATATATAAATAGGTAGAATCATTTTGTTATCTCCAAAAGCAATATTCCCGTCGTTACGTCCTCCCTGCTTCAGATGCCACGGGACTTCATGTAATCCTGCAAGATGATTACGGCACTCACCTCGTCAACGAGCCCCTTGTTCTCTCTTCGGGCTTTTTTCCCTACTCCTCCGTCAATAATAGCTCTGTGAGCAATGACCGAGGTGAAACGCTCGTCGTAGTATTCTATGGGTATATCAGGCACAGACTTTCGCCACCTGCTTACAAACTCTTCCACGCGCCGCAGATTCTCACTCGGCTGTCCATTAGGCTGCAGGGGTCTGCCTATAACCATCCGCTCCACTTGTTCGCGGTTAATGTAATCTGTGAGAAAATCAAAAAGCTCGTGCGTGGGTACTGTAGCCAATCCGTTGGCAATAATTTGCAGCGGATCGGTGACGGCTATGCCCGTACGCTTCCGGCCGTAGTCGATGGAAAGAATTCGCATACAGAAACAGACCGCTCCGCGCCCCCTCCCGTCAGGAGTACAGGCGCGGATACCGGCCTTCGGCGCTTTTTACTTCTTGAACAGCAGCCAAGCGTCGCTGTCGGGGTTGTACTTGGTGCCGCGAATCTCGTTGCGCACCCTCACAGCGTCGGCTTTATTGGCGTAGGTTGCAGCAACCACACGATAGAGATTGCGGGCCGTGTTCTTCACAATCTGAGCCTTATAGCCAGCTGCCTGGAGAGCAGCCTGTGCACGGTCGGCATTGGCCTTGAGGCCGAAGGAACCGGTCACCACACTGTAAGCCTGCAGACCGTCGCCACTGACAAGCGTCACGTCCTCAGTGCGCACGCTGGCATTGTCGACCGTAGTCTGCGTAGCAGGCTGCTCCGTAAGCGGAGCCACAACGGGAGTCTCCTGCTGGGTCGGTGTACTGGCCTGGACAGCCTCATCCTGAGCCTTTGCCTTCTCATAAGCCTTCTTGTACGCACTTTCCTTCGATTTGCAGCCGGTAAGGACGAGAGCCAGGCACAAGCCTGCACACATTACGATACTTTTCTTCATAACTCTTATCTATATTTTTTTGATTAAACTTCCAAATCTTCTATTAACGGCGAAATTACTAATAATCTGCCAAAGCAATGGCCGAAACGTCCTAAAAGTTTGTTAAAACACGACTTTGTAAGCTTTTTAACAAAAAATGGCACTCGGTTCTGACATCATAATGAAATAGTTTGCTATATTTGCAGCGATTCCGATAATGGATGAATATCTAAAAACGATAAGGTTATGAAATCATTAGGTTACATTGGTGCCTTCCTTGGCGGAGCCATCGCAGGCGCAGCTCTCGGACTTCTCATGGCCCCGGAGACGGGCGCTGACACGCGCACAAAAATCAACGAAACAGTGGAAGACTTCCTGAAAAAGCATAACATCAAACTGCCCAAAAAGGATGTTGACGACTTGGTAGACGACATTAAAGAGGCTGCTCCCGAAATAGCAGAGTAAAGGAAACAAGATGTTCTCAAGCGACGAAAACATAGAGACCATTGGCCAGCTCATTGAGGTGCTTCGCCATTATGTGGGATTACAATCAGAGTACGTAAGGCTCGATGTCATCCACAAGGTGGTGAAAATCATTACAGTGGGTGTTACAGTGGTCCTGGTAGCAGGGCTTTTGGCACTTGCGCTCATCTACTTCTCATTTGCCGCTGCCTATGCCCTGTCACCATTGACAGGGCCGGCGGGGGCGTTCAGCATCGTAGGCGGAACCTATCTCCTCGTGCTGATTATCATCATCGCTAACAGGCACCGTTGGATAGAACGTCCGTTAGTGAAGTTTCTTGCCGGTCTGCTTCTTGAAAAATGAAAATTATGGACGATACTAACAGCCTCTCGGCCTACAGCTACAAGTCGCTTGACGACATTGAGGCCCGCAAGGCACAACTGCGAAGAGACCTGCGCAAGGACAGCCAGAGAATGGAGATTCTCTTTGGCCGCCTTTTCCCCAAGACATCCAAGGATGCTGTCTCCTCACCCTCAAAGCGAATGCAACGCATCTTCAACACCGGAGCAGGTGTCATTGACGGCGCGTTGCTCGGATGGAAACTCTACCGCAAATTCAAGAAGAGAAAACGCTTCTGAGCTTATTTTCCCAAGCTCTTCCTTTCATTTCATCCTTGGATGTCACTCGCACAGCCAAGAATGCTAACGCGTGTTAGATAAACTCTAACAAGACCTAAAGCTTCTATTCAAGGCACACAAATTAAAAATAGTTAAACATACAAGCTTTCGGCCGCCGCTTCATGAAGTTTTTACTAACTTTGTAATCTAAAACGTGGATAGCGTGGAAATTATAAAAGTGGTTCATGCCCTTGAGCAGTTCGCGCCTCTGCCTCTGCAGGAAGACTTCGACAATGCCGGCCTGCAAGTAGGATTGACAGATGCGGAAGTTTCAGGGGCTTTATTGTGTCTGGACGTGACCGAGGAAACGGTCGACGAGGCCATCAGTCTCGACTGTAATCTCATCATCTCGCACCATCCCCTCATCTTCCATAAACTTGCCCGCCTGTGTGGCGAGAACTATGTACAGCGTACGGTGATGAAAGCCCTCGCAAATCATATCACTATCGCCTCTATGCATACCAACATGGACGAGGCCGAGGGCGGCGTGAACTTCATGATGGCCGAGAAATTGAAACTTTCTGAAGTGGAGTTCATTGGCAAGCGCAAGAATGTCGAAGGCGTTGAAGCCGGTGAGGGTGTCATAGGGCGACTGCCGGAACCACTGGCAGCCGACGACTTCGTGCTCACTGTCAAGGATACATTCGGCGTGGAAATGCTGCAAGCCAACCAGTTGCTGCGCCGTCCCATTGCGACAGTGGCACTCTGCGGCGGAGCAGGTTCATTCATGCTTGACGAAGCCATAAAAGCCGGTGCCGACGCCTTCATCACAGGTGAGATGCACTATCACGAGTTCTTCGGACACGAGCAACAAATCCAGATTGCCGTCATCGGACACTATCAAAGTGAGAAATTCACAGCTGAAGTGTTCCAACGCATCATCAATGACAAATGTCCGGGAGTGAGAACAGTTATCTCAACAGTGAACACCAACCCCATCATCTATTTCTGAAACATCACAACAAACAACATTCAATATGGCAAAGAAAGAACCTACAGAACTGTCAGTCGAGGAGAAGCTGAAAGCCCTCTACCAGCTTCAGACCATCCTGTCGACCATCGACGAAAAGCGCGCACTGCGTGGCGAACTGCCTTTGGAAGTCAGTGACCTCGAGGACGAAATAGCCGGACTCAACACGCGTGTGGACAAAATCAACGCTGAGATTGCAGAATTCCAGCAGGCCGTCACCCAGAAGAAAGGTGAAATCAACGAAGCACAGGCCAGCATCGACCGCTATAAAGCACAGCTCGATCAGGTGAAGAACAATCGCGAGTACGACATGCTCTCCAAAGAGATTGAGTTCCAGACCCTCGAAGTAGAGGTGTGCAACAAGAAGATTCGCGAGGCTCTTGACAAGGTGGAAGAGAAGAAGCAGGAGCTGGCAAAGAGTCAGGAGAACATCGAAGAACGCCAGGATGACCTGAAGCATAAGAAGGAAGAACTCGATTCCATCATGCAGGAAACACGCGAAGAGGAGGAAAAACTCAAGGCTAAGGCTCAGGAGCTCGAAGAGAAGATAGAACCACGTCTGTTAGCCAGCTTCAAGCGCATCCGCAAGAACGCCCGCAACGGTCTCGGCATCGTCTATGTACAACGCGACGCTTGTGGTGGCTGCTTCAACAAGATTCCGCCCCAGCGACAGCTCGACATCAAGATGCACAAGAAGATTATCGTTTGCGAATACTGCGGCCGTATTCTCATCGACCCTGAACTGGCAGGCGTGAAGACGGAAGCTCCCGCAGAGGAGAAGCCCAAGCGCCGCCGCGTAGTAAGGAAGGCTAAGACTGCCTCCGACGACGAAGGTATGGACGCATAAGACAGTTTACCTAACAGAATACTATAAAACAGAGGTAGGAAACTCAGCTGAAAGTTTCTACCTCTGTTTTGTTATTAGCCTGTTGCCTTCCTCCATCTGCAATTTCATCATACTGATTTTACTCTGCATAAGAAACACCTTTATAAGCAGCTTTTCTTATATGAACCAACAACCGACATCCGCAGACAGGAAGGACTGCTCGTCGTTAAGTGGTTCAGCATCCTAAGGAAGAAGACTCGAGAGGATATAAAAAAAGTGGAGGAACTGTGCCCCCACCCTCATGGTCAGAATTCCGAAGTGAAGTGGAACTTGATGTGCTTAAAGTCCTGCTGGGCCATCATCAGCACGTAACTGCTGTCAGCCAGAAACACATCGCGTCCTTCGCGGTCCTTAGCCATATACTGATATTTCCGCTTCTTGAAGTTATCGAGCTCTGCTTCATCATCAGCCTCTATCCAGCAAGCCTTATAAAGATGAGCAGGCTCCCACCGGCATTTGGCATTATACTCATTCTCAAGCCGATACTGGATGACCTCGAATTGCAGCTGCCCCACGGTACCAATGATACGGCGGTTATTGAACTGATTGACAAAGAGCTGAGCTACGCCCTCATCCATAAGTTGCTCAATCCCTTTGACAAACTGTTTCGACTTCATAGGGTCGTCGTTCTCAATGTACTTAAAGAGCAGAGGCGAGAACGAAGGAAGTCCGCGGAAATGCAGGTCCTCGCCTTCTGTGAGTGTATCTCCAATCTTGAAGATACCATTGTCGGGCAATCCTACAATATCGCCTGGCCACGCCTCATCGACCGTTGACTTGCGTTGTGCCATGAACTGAGCCGGCGAAGAGAACCTGAATGTCTTGCCCAATCTCACATGCAGATAGGGATGATTGCGCTCAAATTTACCTGAGCACACCTTGCAGAAAGCAATGCAGGAACGGTGATTGGGGTCGATATTGGCAGTTATCTTGAAGATAAAGCCCGTGAACTTAGGCTCCGCAGGCTGCACGATGCGTTCCAAAGCCTGTGTGGGACGCGGGCTCGGTGCAATCTCTACAAAGCAGTCGAGCAATTCCTGCACACCGAAGTTGTTGAGGGCCGAGCCGAAGAACACCGGTGCTACAGAGGCAGCCCGGTAATCGTCGACATTAAATTCGGGATAAACACCGTCGACGAGTTCCAAATCGTCACGCAGCTGTTTGGCCTCACGCTCTCCCACATGTTCGTCAAGATCGGCTGAGGCGATGTCTACAGCCACCTTCTGAGTCACACGTTGCTTATTAGGCGTGAAGAGATTCAGCTGTTGTTCATAGATATTGTAAACGCCCTTAAACCTCAGCCCCTGCCCAATGGGCCAGGAGAGGGGGCGCACTTTAATGTGGAGTTCCTGTTCGAGTTCATCAAGCAAGTCGAAAGGGTCACGACCCTCACGGTCCATCTTGTTGATGAAGATGATGACGGGAGTGGACCTCATACGGCACACTTCCATGAGCTTTCTGGTCTGAGCCTCAACGCCCTTGGCAGAATCCACCACGATAATAGCCGAGTCGACAGCTGTCAGCGTGCGGTAGGTATCCTCAGCGAAATCCTGGTGACCCGGAGTGTCGAGGATATTGACCTTGTAGTCACGGTAGTCGAATTCCATCACTGAGGTGGAGACCGAGATGCCACGTTGCTTCTCGATGTCCATCCAGTCGCTTGTCGCTGTCTTCCTTATCTTATTGCTCTTTACGGCACCGGCCACCTGAATCTGTCCTCCGAAAAGAAGGAACTTCTCGGTGAGAGTAGTCTTACCCGCATCAGGATGCGAGATGATGGCAAAGGTGCGCCTTCTTTCTATTTCGTTCATGTTGAGTCAAACGGGATTAATGCTTTACTTCGTCCTGTTCACTTTTCTTGAGTTTCTTGATGCATATCTCCAGACTGTCCTCCCAATAAGGCACCTCGAAGTCGTAGGTCTGCTTCACCTTGGTCTTGTCGAGCACGCTGTAATGCGGACGCTTGGCAGGCGTTGGATATTCCTCTGTGTGGAGAGGCTTTACATGACAACCCGTGATTCCGGCTATGCGATGGATAGCCTTAGTGAAATCGTACCAGCTGATGACACCCTCATCAGAGAAGTGGTAGACTCCAGGCACTATGCCTTTGTTGACAGCGGTCATTATGACGGCGGCAAGGTCGGCGGCATAGGTAGGAGTACCTATCTGATCGAAGATAACACCAAGCTCTTTTTTCTCCTTGCCAAGCCTAATCATGGTCTTGACAAAGTTGTTGCCAAAAGTGGAATAGAGCCATGCTGTGCGGATAATCATCGCTTTCGGACAGATGCGCTGCACGGCCACCTCTCCGGCAAGCTTGGTACTGCCATAGACACTGTCGGGACAGGGTGTATCAGTCTCCACATAAGGTGTATGCTTGGTACCGTCGAAGACATAGTCGGTGCTTATCTGCACGAGGTTGCCGCCACGACGGGCCATAGCTGTTGCCAAATAGGCCGGAGCCTCTGCATTGAGGGCCGTGGCCAACTGACGGTTGCTCTCAGCCTTGTCGACAGCCGTATAGGCAGCACAGTTGACGATGAGGTCAATATCGTTACGGTCAACATAAGCGTCGATAGCTTCCTTGTCAGTGATATCCAAATCTTTTACGTCGGTATTGAAAAACGTATGCTGAGGATTAGCACTTTCAAGCAGCTGCATCTCATTGCCGAGTTGGCCGTTGCAGCCTGTTATCAATATGTTCATAGGGAAAACAATTAAATCATTTACATAATTAGGGTACTACCGTTTACAGGTCGTCTTCGAACTTAAGTCCTTCCGTCTCGTCCTTGATATAATAGTCGCTCAACATGCCGACGAAGGTACTGATTTCCTTGATGGCATGTTCAGTCTCTGGCGAGATTGTCTTATGCTGCAGCCGCAGAAGCATCACCCCATAGAGGGCATCGAGACAAGTTTCCACCTCGCTCACGTCCTTGTCACCTTTGTTGCGCAATTCCACGATGAATGGCAGCACACGGTAGTATTCAGCATTGTAGAACGGGAACTTGGTGCTCTGCAAGAGTCTTAGGTGCAGGTCGTTGAGGTCCTGCAAGGTTCCGACATTGATTTGCAGATGCCCCTTCTGCCGCTTGCCCTCTTCGTTCATCATGCGAATGAGATTGCCGTACCAGTCGGTCATCTCCTCCTTTTGTTCTTTCGTGTAGTCGAACTTATCGATATATTCGTGGCTGATGCGCGCCAGGGAGCATCCATAAGCCCGAATCAAATCCTCGACCTGCCACATATAGAGCAAGTATTCGGCCACACTTTTCTTTCTTAATTGCTGTGCTATATACATAGGTTACAATTTATTACCTTTGTGACACCTTTCAGCTCTCCGCTCATGCGCCACGGAAAATCAAGGCAGCTGATAGAGATTGAACACCGTACCCACGAGGACAGCCAAAGAGAAGAGAATCACCAGACTGCCAATGATGCGGTTGATGATGATGATACCGAAGTTGTCGAACTTGTTCCTCACCTTGTCAACCAGCCACGAAAGCCCGAACCACCAGATGAGAGCTCCCGAGATAATGCTCAGGTAGCCCACCGTCATCTCCAAAGGATGGTCGGGAATAATGAAGGCAAACTGTGCAAAGGCAGCCATGAAGAGCAGGATGATGAGTGGGTTGAGGAAGGTTATCCAGAAGGCTGTTATGCCATTGTAGACGAGCGTGCCTTTCTTCTTCTTCCTGCTCTGATGCATGTTCTTCGTCGGATTCTGGAAGAAACTGTGAACGCCGAAGGCAAGCAGAATAAGGCTGCCGAAAATCTGGAGCCAGAACTTGTTCGTAGGGTTGGTGATGAGATCCATCACAAAACTCATGCCGTAGCCCGTAATGAGCGCATAGATAATATCGCTCAGGGCGGCTCCAATGCCTGTTACAAACCCATACCAGCGCCCTTTGTTCAGAGTTCGCTGTATGCACAAGATACCAACAGGTCCCATCGGCGCCGAGGCTATAACCCCGATGCAGAGACCCTTCAGAATCATATCTATGATATCTATGTGGAATACAAACGGCATAACGACTGCAAAAGTAGCTATTTTTCACCGAAAGATGAAACAACAGAAAGAAAATTTGCATCTTGGAGCTTATTTTCCGCCTTTTAGTTTCCTTCTTACTGAGAAAATGCTTACCTTTGCCCTATCTGCGGACGAATCAAGGGCTTCGACGCTCCTTGCCCAGGCCGCGGAGCGAGAGACTATGACATTCATATAACATAACAACCTAAATTATGGAAGAAGAACTGATTAAGCCGTACGTAATCGGCTTGGATTTGGGCGGAACCAATTCCGTCTTTGGCATCGTTGACAGCCGTGGCGAGATTAAGGCAACGACGGCTATCAAGACGCAGGCTTACGATAAGGTGGATGACTACGTGAACGCTTCGGTAGAAGCTTTGCAGATTATCATCGACCAGGTGGGCGGCATCGACAAGATAAAGGCCATGGGTATCGGTGCTCCCAATGGCAACTTCTACAGCGGAACCATAGAGTTCGCACCCAACCTCAAATGGGGCCATACAGGCGTGGTGCCCTTGGCTAAGATGTTTGAGGAAAAGTTAGGAGTACCCGTAGGACTCACCAATGATGCCAATGCTGCCGCCATTGGCGAGATGACTTACGGCGTGGCCCGCGGAATGAAGAACTTCATCATGCTGACCCTCGGTACGGGTGTCGGCTCGGGTATCGTCATCAACGGCCAGGTGGTCTATGGCTGCGACGGCTTCGCCGGTGAGCTCGGTCACGTCATCATGCGCCGTGAGAACGGACGCCAGTGCGGATGCGGGCGCAAGGGCTGCCTGGAGGCTTACTGCTCGGCTACGGGTGTGGCCCGCACAGCAAGGGAGTTCCTGCAGCAGTCCGACGAGCACTCACTGCTCAGAGAGCTTGACCCCGACAGCATCACATCGCTTGATGTATCGATTGCCGCCGGCAAGGGCGACGAGCTGGCCAAACGCGTCTATGAGTTCACGGGTGAGATGTTAGGTGAGGCCTGCGCCGACTTTGCCGCTTTCTCCTCGCCTGAGGCATTCATCTTCTTCGGTGGACTCACGAAGGCAGGCGACCTGCTGATGAAGCCTCTCAAGAAGAGTTTCGACGAGCATGTGCTGAAGGTCTTCAAGGGCAAGTCGAAGTTCCTCATCAGCGGTCTCGATGGTAGCTCGGCTGCCGTACTGGGTGCTTCGGCTATAGGCTGGGAGCTCTGAGACTGAACCTTACGGCCTTATACCTGAAGGGGCATGGACACTCTGACTGCGTCCATGCCCCTTTATCGTTGCCCTGTGGGAAGTCTACAAGTCGACAACCGTGATGCCGGCACCGCCAAGCTGCACCTGCTCGTCAGCAAAATGCGTCACATTGGGCACCGTGGCGAGATACTGACGGATGAGTTCCCGCAGTATGCCGTTGCCCTTGCCGTGGAGAATCCTCACCCGGGGCATGCCTACGAGGATGGCATCGTCGAGGAAATACTGCACAGCGGCAAGAGCCTCGTCGCCCCTCATGCCTCTGACATCCAGGTCCTGATGGAATTCGCGGCGGTGACTGTCCATGGTGTCACGGGTCATCCTCGACATCTGCCCTCCCTGCAGCCCTTCGGCAAGCTGCTCGGCTCGGGTCTTAGGCTTTTCTTCGGTCTTCTTCGGCAGTGAGGCTGGCTCCAAACGGCTAACCCTCAGTTTCGTCCGCATATCGCCGAAGACAACAGTGGCCATCTTGCCATCAGTAGATTCTATGGTGCCCACGCTCTCAAGTCCCTTTATCCTCACACTGGAGCCGACGCCAAGCTTAACAGGCGCCGTCTCCTTAGGCTTCACTACAGCAGGCTGTTCACTCTGCCGGGCCTTGTCGGCCTTGCGCTTTTCATGACGCTGCCGCCGCTGCTTTATCTGTTCAATCTTCTTCTCTATGTCAGCTTCCGAGGCCTTAGGATGCTCTTCCTTGAGGCTGTCCTCGAAGGTTTTCAGACTGGCCCTGATGAGTTTCGTCTCCTCCTTGGCGGCCTGATTCTCCCTGATTTCACGTATGGCATTCTCTATACGGCGGTTGCTCTCTGCCAGCATCTCACCGGCCTGAGCGCGCGCCTTGGCAAGGATATCCTTGCGCTGCTGCTCCACCTCGCGCAGTCCTTCCTCATAGCGCGACATGGTCTTCTCAAGGTCTTTCTCGCGTTCATGGATGGCAGTTCGCTTTTGTTCCCAGTAGCGTTTATCGCGCACAATGTCCTGCAGATATTTATCGCTCTGTATGTAGTCGCTGCCCACGATGTCGCTTGCACGTCGGATGACTTCCTCGGGCAGGCCTATCTTGCGGGCAATCTCAATAGCAAAGGAACTTCCCGGACGCCCTATGGCCAACTGAAACAGCGGCCGCATCTCGTGACGGTCGTAGAGCATGGCGCCGTTGACCACTTCGTCGTGGCTGTCGGCAAAATGCTTCAGGTTCTGATAATGAGTGGTGATGACGGCCCAAGCCTCATGCCGGCAGAACTGTTCGAGCACGCTCTCAGCAATGGCACCTCCTATCTGAGGCTCCGTGCCGGTGCCGAACTCGTCGATGAGCAGCAGTGTGCGACCGGTGGAATACCTTATCATGTTCTTCATGTTTACAAGGTGGGAAGAGTAGGTGGAGAGGTCGTTCTCAAGGCTCTGCTCGTCGCCGATGTCGATCATGATGTTCGAGAAGAGACCGGTCTTCGACCTTCCGTCGACAGGCAGAGAAAGTCCGCATTGGAGCATGTATTGCAAGAGACCTGTAGTCTTGAGACATACCGACTTACCGCCTGCGTTGGGGCCCGAGATGATGAGGATGCGGGCTTTCGGAGTGAGCATAATGTCGAGGGGCACAATGGCCTTCGGAACGTCAGGGCGGTCGTCGGACTGGCGCATGCGCAGACTTCGTTCAAGGAGCGGATGCCGGGCTCTAATCCAGTCGATGTGGGGCGAGTCGAGGACCTCGGGCTCCACAGCGTTCATCTCCTGGGCCATTACGGCACGTGCGTGGATAAAGTCGACGCGGCCTAAGAAGTCGTAGGAATCAAGCATCTCCCTGACGTGGGGGCGCACCTTGTTGGTGAACTGGGTGAGGATGCGGATGATTTCGCGGCGTTCGTCGGCCTCCAACTCCCTCACCTTATTGTTGGCTTCCACCACCACAGCGGGCTCAATGAACACCGTCCGTCCACTGGCACTCTCGCCTTGAACGATACCATTAATCTTACGTTTCAGACCGGGCGCAACAGGGATGACAAGCCTTCCGTCGCGCAGGGTTGGCGTTACGTCTTTCTCGACAACCCCTTCCTCCTGTGCTTCTCGCAGTATACTGTTCAGCGTGCGCGAGATGCTGCCCGCCGTCTGTGCCAGTTCGCGGCGTATGCGCTGGAGCTCGGGCGAGGCATTGTCACGAATCTTACCAAATTTATCAAGTATCTGGTCAATCTGCTGAATGAGATTCGGGAAGGTGGCAATGCCGTCGGCAACGAGTTGGAGTTCCGGATAGGTGTAGCGCACCTCTCCAGTAGGCTCGCCGTCGTGCAGAATGGGTTCGCCACGGTGAAGGAACTTCACGATGCTTAGAATGGTGGTCAGGGAGCGCTTCAGGGCAAACAACTCTTCCTCCTCCAAGAAGGTGTGCTCCATGCGCACTCGCTTCAGAGGCAGCGTCATATCAATGAAGTTGTCGAGGGGAAAGTCCTCATCGCTGTTCACAATGAGCCTCATCTCGCGGGTCTGGCCGAGCATCTCCTTGATTTGTTCAATGTCATCGCTGAAGGTCATAGCCTCGACAAGCTGCTTCCCTAAAGGCGAAAGACATTTGGCAGCAAGCCACTGACGAATTTCGGTGAAACCAATCTTCTGCTCAAAGTTCTGTGGATAAATCCTTTTATTGTCTGTCTGCATCGTTATCAATGTTCTTCAGCAGGAGGGCTGAACCTCGCCTGCCTGAAGTGCAAAGGTAATGGAATAGAAAGGAATGGCAAAGAAAATGCAGCTTTTTCTGTTTTCTCCTTTCAAAGGGCTAAAAGTCGTTAGGGCAGGCTAAAGACGGACTCAAGCTTTGTTACAAATCGTCTCTTCCACTGATAATCAGACAATAATCAGTGAAATTACAATCCTAATTAATGAACAAACAATTGTTAGACAAATGGACAAACAATTGTTAGACAAACTCAAGTTTCGGAAGTAAATATCCCTTTGCAGGTCAACCCTTTTCGACGTTTTATTATGGCGTAGCAAAGGCGTTATAACTATAACTCGAAGAAGTTGAATAACGACATATAAGGCAGGAGGCGACGGCCTCGGAGAGGCCGGGAGCATCTCGTAAGAGATGCAAATAACCCCAGCCGAGCGAAGCGAGCCTGGGGATTGCACACCTCTT
>OMVH01000254.1 GCA_900314365.1 uncultured Prevotella sp.
TTCTTCGAGTTATAGTTATAACGCCTTTGTTATGTCAAAATAAAACGTCTAAAGGGTAAAACTGCAAAGGGATATTTACTTCAGAAACTTGAAAAAATGTAATAGTACACAAGATAGTTTCCGGCAGAGACGAAACCAATGATCAGGCCCTGTCAGACAAATCTTAAATGAAAGAGGCGTAGAGTTAATCCAAAAAAATAGGCTTTCTATGCCCCTGCAATGGCGAATTTGTTGTAACTTTGTAAGCAATTTATGAGTGAACCATTAGCTGAGAGAATGCGCCCGCGGACGCTGGACGAATACGTGGGACAGCGCCACCTCGTGGGCGAGGGTGCTGTGCTTCGGAAGATGATAGACTCCGGTCATATCACCTCGTTTATCCTGTGGGGTCCGCCGGGAGTAGGGAAGACCACCCTGGCCCACATCATTGCCAACAGGTTGAAGGTGCCGTTCTATACGCTCAGTGCTGTCACCAGTGGAGTGAAAGACGTGCGTGATGTCATTCAGAAGGCCAGCAGCGGGAGATTCTTCAACACTGCCTCGCCCATTCTCTTCATCGACGAAATCCACCGTTTCAGCAAGTCACAACAGGATTCCCTGCTTGGAGCCGTGGAGAAAGGGGTGGTGACGCTCATCGGTGCTACAACGGAGAATCCCTCTTTCGAGGTCATCCGCCCACTGCTCTCTCGCTGTCAACTCTACGTGCTGCAACCTCTGGATAAAGACGACCTCCTCACTCTGCTCCACAGAGCTCTCACGGAGGATGTGGAGCTGAAGAAGCGTCATATAGAAGTGGAAGAGACCGGTGCCTTGCTTCGTTACAGCGGTGGTGACGCGCGCAAGCTGCTCAACATCTTGGAGCTTGTGGTCGACTCGGCTGGCGAAGGCGATGTGGTCATCAACGACAAGGTGGTGGTGGAGCGTCTGCAACAGAATCCGCTGGCCTATGATAAGGACGGCGAGATGCATTACGACATCATCTCAGCCTTTATCAAAAGCATCCGTGGCAGCGACCCTGATGCGGCACTCTACTGGCTGGCCCGCATGATAGAAGGTGGAGAAGATCCGCAGTTCATTGCCCGCCGCCTCGTCATCAGTGCCGCTGAGGATATCGGTCTGGCCAACCCCAACGCGTTGCTGCTGGCTAATGCAGCTTTCGATGCAGTGATGAAGATAGGCTGGCCGGAAGGGCGCATACCGCTCGCTGAGGCTACGGTCTATTTGGCTGCCAGTGCAAAGAGCAACTCAGCTTACCTCGGTGTGGATGCTGCCATAGCCCTTGTGAAGCAGACGGGCAACCAGCCCGTGCCGCTCCATCTGCGCAATGCCCCCACCAAGCTGATGGCCGACCTCGGCTACCACGACGGATATAAGTATGCGCACGACTATCCGGGCAACTTCGTGGAGCAACAGTATCTGCCCGACGAACTCCGAGACAAGCGTCTCTGGCATGCCCAGCACACGCCTTCTGAGCAAAAGCTCTACGAGCGCATGGTGAGATGCTGGGGAAAGCGCTATGAATGAAATAAAGACATTATATACCTAATAAATAATGAGAAAGATAGTTGTTTTAGACGGCTATGCCGCCAATCCGGGCGACCTCTCATGGAAGCCCGTCGAAGAGTTCGGCGACCTTACGGTCTACGACCGCACAGCTCCTGCCGACGTGGTGGAAAGGGCCCACGAGGCTGAAATCGTCATGACTAACAAGGTGGTTCTCGACGCTGCCGTGCTCGGTCAGCTGCCCCGGCTGAAGATGGTCAATGTGCTGGCCACCGGCTACAACGTAGTTGATACGGAAGCAGCACGCCGACAGGGAGTCATCGTCTGCAACATACCGGCCTACAGCACTGACAGCGTGGCACAGTTGACTTTCGCGCATATTCTCAATATAGTCAGCCGCGTGGACCATTTTGCCCGCCAGAACCGGCAAGGGCGATGGAGCAGCAATCCTGATTTCTGCTATTGGGATACACCGCTCCACGAGTTGTCGTCCATGACTTTAGGCATTGTGGGACTCGGTCATATCGGAAGCAAGGTAGCCCGGCTGGCCCTCGACTTTGGAATGGATGTCTATGCCTTTACGAGCAAGAACTCTTCGAGTCTGCCCGCCGGTATTCAGAAAACTACGATGGATGGTCTCTTCGGCGTAAGCGACATTCTGACGCTCCACTGTCCGTTGACACCTACGACGCGCGAGCTCATCAATCGCGATACCATACAGAAGATGAAGCCCGGGGCCATAGTCATCAATACTGGGCGTGGCCCGCTTGTCAACGAGGCTGATGTGGCCGCTGCTCTCCGTGAGGGAACACTCGGCGCCTACGGTGCCGACGTAATGTGCCAGGAGCCTCCTGAGGCTGACAATCCGCTGCTCGGCTGTCCCAATGCTTTCATCACGCCCCATATAGCCTGGGCCACGGTGGAAGCCCGCCGCAGGCTGATGGACATCGCTGTGAGCAATGTGAAAGCTTATGTGGAAGGGGCGCCCATCCATGTTGTCAACAAATAGTGTCATGCTCTATTCCGATCCGCATCTTGTCCACACGCTGCAGCAAGTCATAGAGTTCCTCGGCACATTCGCCTTTGCCATCTCCGGTATCCGCCATGCAGCCGCCAAGCACTACGACTGGTTCGGCGGCTTCGTCTGCGGTTTTGCCGTGGCTATCGGGGGTGGCACCATCCGCGATGTCATGTTGGGAGCCACTCCTTTCTGGATGACATCGTCCATATATATAATATGTACGGTGCTAGCCCAGGCTGCGGTCATTGTGTTCGCTCGTTCGCTCAAGCGGCTCGACAACGCATGGTTCGCCTTCGATACCCTCGGACTGGCTCTCTTCACTATTGCAGGCATACAGAAGACTTTGTCCTACGGCTTCCCCTTTTGGGTGGCTGTGGTGATGGGTTGCATCACGGGAGCTGCCGGCGGAGTCATTCGCGACGTGCTGCTCAACAACGAACCGGTAATTTTCCATAAGGAAATCTACGCCATGGCCAGTGTGATCGGCGGTCTGCTCTATTGGGTGCTCTGCTTGTTCCACGTCAGTGTGAGCATCAATGTGGTGGCTACGTTCCTGCTGATATGTCTCATCAGGTTCTTTGCAGTGAAGTATCACATCTCGCTCCCGTTGCTGCGCGGTGAGGACTGAAAAAGCGCAGCATCGCGTACCTTTTTATTATATACGAAAACTAAAATGAATAGATTGAGAATTCTCTTATTACTTTTCCTCTTCGTCGGAGTATCTCTTTCAAGCAGTGCCCTTGAGCCTGCTTATGTGGCACATGTGAAACTGGGCCTTCCCTTTGATACTGCGCTCAAGTCGATAGAGCGCGAGTTTGGTGAGCCGACATCGAAGGACAACCAGCAAATTATCTACAAGGATAAGGACTATGGGGGCTTCGTCTTCAATGAGATAGCGTTCCGCTTCCGCAATTCAAAGTTTAATGAAGCCCGCTTTATCATACGCACCGGCAACAGGCGTCAGGCAAGTCGTAAGGTGGCCGAACTTTCGCAGTGGCTCTCCAAAGAGTACTCAATGTCGAAGGACTACGACGACGGAGCCTATTTCTACGTGGGCGGTCTGGCTCCCGGAGGCATTGGACGGCTCTTCACCATTTACCGTCGTAAAGTGGACGGAGCCTGGCATGCCGTGCTTCGCTACGGTCCTTTCTGATAATGAATTATTCTATAAGCTTCAATCATAATGAAAACGAAAATTCTGCTCCTTGTACTGGTTGTCATGACTGTTTTCGGAAATGCGAAAGCAAGCGTGAGAGAGGCTTGGCTCATGATGCCCGATTCGCTCTTGCCCTACCTCAACAAGAACCAGCGGCTCGAGTTGCTCGAACTCCGCGATATGAAGGTAAAGGCAGAGGTAAAGAATCTGCTCAATGGCAATACAGTCATGGATACGCTCACTACCAATTATCTTTCGTTGACGCTGAGCCCGTCGTCCTCCATGCAAATGAAAGTGCTTCCCGGAGCTGATGGCGACTCCGTTATCTGTGTGGTGCGCACGTTTTGCGGACCGGCAGCTGAGAGCACTGTTGAGCTCTATCGGAGCGACTGGACATTGCAGCGGACGCTTCCTTTGGCGCAGGAGGGTGTGGATGCCTTTGTCAGTAAACCCGACACCATGAACCTGACAAAGTTCAATGAGCTGAAAGCTTTTCTCAAACCTTTGCTCGTAGCTGCTACACTCTCTCCCTCGGAGGACAGTCTGAGTTTAGAAGTCTCAGTTCCACTTGCCTCAAAGGCTGACAGAAAGGCTGTAGAAGCCATTTTGTTGCAAAGAAAAGTAAATTGGACGGGCTCAATGTTTAAATGATGTAAAATATAAGCGAAAAAGTGAGCAAACGCTTGCATTGTGGTCAAAGAATGACTATCTTTGCATCGTGTTTTTCATGGTATTAGATTATTAAGGTTAATGAAAGATTGGTTGTCGTGAGACAATCAATTTTTTTTTGCCCTTTTCGGTATTCATTTCATCCTTTCCCTGCGGTGTTTTGTGAGTTGCTTTCTTGGCCTATCAATGTGTTTGCAATGGTGTGTGTGTTTCTATTCTTCACCTATTCTTCGGCCTTTGGTCTGGAACATTGACAACGAAACACAAGTAGGGGAGATAGCTGACAGAAGATACTCTATTTGTGTAATTAGAGCTCAGCCTTTCGGTTGTTTTTATAAAAAAAGTAGTTCCCGATACCGTTGTCAAATAAATTAAGTATCTTTGCAACGTATAATAGTACAGATATGAATTTGAAAGTACGTTTAGCCTTGATGAACTTCCTCGAATTTGCCGTTTGGGGAGCTTATCTCACCTGCATGGGGAACTATCTGGGCACAGCCGGCCTCGGCGCCCAGATATCCTGGTTCTATGCCATTCAGGGAATCGTCTCCATTTTCATGCCGACGCTGATGGGGATTGTAGCCGACAAATATGTACAGCCACAGCGCTTGCTGGGCTTTTGCCACTTGTTGGCCGGCCTCTTTATGTTTGCCTGTTGCTATTTAGGCTATCGTGCCGGATTCGGTAACGAACTCCCTGACAAAGGACTGTTCATAGCCATGTATACGTTGAGTGTGGCGTTCTATATGCCTACCCTCGCGCTGTCCAATACTACAGCCTTCACAATTCTGAAGACGCATGGGATGGACACCGTCACTGATTTCCCGCCCATAAGAGTATTCGGGACGGTCGGCTTCATCGCCACAATGTGGTTCGTCAATTGTGCCACTTGGGAGAATGGACATCTGTTTTTCACCTTGGCACAAAACGCACACAAGTTCCAGTATACCAATCTGCAGTTCTTCGTTTCCGGTGTACTGAGCCTTGTGTTGTTCTTCTATTGCTTCACTTTGCCTTCCTGTCGGTTGGCCGGCGAAAGGAAGCGGAAGAAAACGCTTGCCGAGACATTCGGACTTGATGCCTTCAAACTCTTCAAGAGCAAGAGAATGGCAATGTTCTTCATATTCTCAGCTTTGTTGGGGATGTCCTTGCAGGTAACCAATGGCTATGCCGGACCCTTCATTACCAGTTTCAAAGGCAGTTTGGACCCTGTGGTAGCCTCATCGTTCGCTGCCAATAATGCCACGCTGCTCACGTCGCTGTCTCAGGTGAGCGAGGCGCTTTGCATACTGATGATACCTTTCTTCCTCAAGCGCTATGGAATAAAGGGAGTTATGCTGATTTCCATGTTTGCATGGGTGCTGCGTTTCGGATTCTTCGGTCTGGGCAGCCCCACGATGCCCGGAGTGTTGCTCCTTATACTCTCTTGCATTGTTTACGGTGTAGCCTTCGACTTCTTTAATGTCTCTGGCGGCATCTTTGTGGACAAGGAGTGCGATCCATCCGTAAAGGCCTCTGCTCAAGGACTTTTTATGCTGATGACGAATGGTATCGGAGCGACCATCGGAACACTGGCTGCAGGAGAAGTTGTCAACCATTTCTGTAAGTGGACCAATGGCTATCTTCTGGGTGACTGGCGTTCTTGCTGGTTTATTTTTGCTACCTTTGCCATCATCGTAGGCATAGCTTTCGCCCTAATGTTCAAGTCAAATAAGGAAAGTGAGAAGGCATGAACAAGACAAGGTTGCTCTTCAAAACCGTCTCTGAGATAGTCGGTACCGACGACATCGGCCTGCTTGTGATGGTCGATGCGGCGCAGACCCGACAGTTGGCTATCACCTGCGACAAACATATGCTCCATCAGTTTGGCCTTCGATTGGGCAATGTACCCATACTGGGAAGTTTGCTTCCGGAGGTGCTTTGGACTATGATTCGCAATCTCAATGCCGACCGTTATGAGATATTGATAGTTGATGTGAACGATGGGCAGTACCGGACTTTGCTTTATGACATCGATACGCGAGAGCCAGTTAGTCTGAGAGCCAGTGATGCTATCCTGTTGTCGCTTATCGCCCATCTGCCGGTCTATATCGACACAGCCCTTTTCGAACGTCAGAGCGTACCCTATAAACCCGATTCGCCTGCTCTAGCCTTGCCCGTGAACACCATTACGGACAACATGCTTAAAGCCGCTTTGGACAAGGCTGTGGCAGACGAGAACTACGAACTGGCCTCACATCTTCATGAGGAAATGATGCGCCGCAAGAACTCTCACAAAGAGAGAGAGGAGGGAGCGGAGGAATGAAAGAGGAGCGTTTCTTCTTTGTCCCCGACGCTTCACACGCTGAGGAATTGCCCGACTCTGAAGCTCAGCACGCATTGCGCGTGCTCAGACTTCATGAGGGTGATGATATCTATCTCATGGACGGTAAGGGTTGTTTCTATCATGCGGAAATCACCCTTGCTGCCTCAAGAAAATGCCGTTACAACTTACTTGAAGTGCTTCCCCAACAGCCATTGTGGCGTGGACATATTCATCTGGCTGTTGCTCCGACAAAGATGATGGAGCGTATGGAGTGGATGGTGGAAAAGGCTGTTGAGATAGGTGTTGACGAGATTTCATTCCTTGACTGCGACTTTTCCGAACGCCGCCAATTGAGAGTCGACCGTATCGAAAAAATTGTTGTGGCAGCTATGAAGCAGAGCCGTAAGCCCTGGAGTACAAAGGTCAATCCCATGATGCCTTTTCACAATTTTATTTCAACAGCGCGCCCTGGACAAAAGTATGTCGCCCACTGCTACACGGAGGTACCGAGGGTTGACTATTTCAACACTTTAATGGACCGGTCATCTGACCAAAGTTCTGACATCACGATACTCATTGGCCCTGAGGGCGATTTCTCTATAGGTGAAGTGAACGACGCTTTGAACAAAGGCTACCATTCGGTGAGTCTCGGTAACAGTAGGCTTCGCACGGAGACAGCCTGTGTTGTGGCGGTCACCGAGGCACGTCTCGCCAACAGATTATAAATCATGAGCTATTTACTTCGTTACATAATATTTAGTTTAAAGGATTATATGAAAGTTTCGTTAAGCAGGCTGGCCTACGCCAGAACTTTCGTTCTTATATTACTGTCTGGTTTCCTTTTTTCTCTCTCTTCTTGTTCCGACGATAGCTATCTTAACGCCATACCGCGTGAGAGTACAGCCGTTGTGGCTTTGAACCTGCAAAAGTCGGGTTGCACCAGCTGTCCGTCGTTACTTCAAAGTCTGCTTCACGTGAACAGTCTCGAGAAGAGTGGCTTAGACTTCGATTCACGTGCTTACATCTTCACAGCTCCCGACGGAAGTCTTGGTTTCTGTGCAAGACTGGAGAGCCAAAGCGATTGGAAAGACTTTCTGTCGCGTTCGGCAGGGAAAAGGCAGACCGTGTGGCTTGCCGACCGTCGTGGCTGTAGTTTTGCAGCTGTAGCCAACTGGGTAATGGGCTGGAACGACCACACTTTGCTTGCCATGGGCCCCGTCACACCGGCTGCCCAGGCTGAGCTTCAGGCGCAGATGGCTCGCTATCTCAATCAAGATGAGGAAGAGGGTTTCAGTGCCTCTCGAATGTATGCACGCCTCGATTCCATAGAGGCTCCAATGGCTATGGTTGCACAAGTGAAAGCTCTGCCTCAAAAGTTCTCGGCACCATTCATGCTTGGAGCTCCGAAGGACGCTGATGCCTCGCAGGTCGTCTTGGCTGCCGGAATAGAGAACAAGGAAGGCATACTGCTCTTCCGGTGCAACACCTTCTCCTTTAATCCGCGCGTTGATGAGGCTTTGACCAAGGCCCGTGAAGTCTACCGTCCGATAAAGGGAACTTTCGTTCCCCAACTTCACAGAAAGGCCTTGTTCAGTTGGTTTGTTAATGTTGACGGTTCTCAGTTCCTTCCGCTCCTTCAGTCTGATGCAGGCTTGCAGGCCATGCTTGCAGGTATCAATGCTGCTATTGACATGGACAACATCCTGCGCAGTGTCGACGGCGACCTGACCATTACCATCCCCTCTTTCAGTGATAACGATGTTCAATTGTCAATGCTTGCACAGCTGGCGCATACACGATGGACGGCCGATATTGACTACTGGAAGAAGAGTGTGCCCAAGGGAAGCTCGCTCTTTGACAGCGGTACTAATCAGTGGTGTTACCAGAACGGAGGCAGTAAGTTCTATTTCGGCTTCACTCCCGACAAGCAGTTCTTTAGCGGTACAGACCTTTCGGCTGCCCGTCCATCTGCCGCCCGTCCCAACCCGATGCTTCAGCGCTTTGTCAGTGGTAAACGAATGGTAATGATTCTCGATCTCAGTGCTCCCGCTTCACAGAAGGCAATGAACGCTGCAGGAACCATGCTTGAGCCTTTGTTCGGCAAGGTGAAAGAGATTGTTTTTCAGTTTTGATGCTTTCCCCTGGGGCATACCCAGAAGGGGAGGACATCCTTTATTGACATACTTATAAATGGATTGCATTCAATTAAAATCTGTTGTCCCCCACGTCTTCGCTCAGCGTGTCAGCTCTTTGGAGAGTGACATTTGGAATACCGAGGCCACGTTTGAGAAAGGACAACTCTATCTTGTTGAGGCCGACAGTGGCATGGGAAAGAGCACCTTCTGCAGTTATGTGGTGGGCTATCGTCACGACTTCACAGGCAGTTTGCTCTTTGACGGTCAACTCTCTTCCCAGTTGCGCGCTCGTGACTGGGTGGAACTTCGTCGGCACCACATCAGCCATCTCTTTCAGGAGCTGAGGCTTTTTCCGGAGCTTACAGCTTTGGAGAATGTAGAGATAAAGAACAAACTCACGGTGTGGAAAAAGCCTTCTGAGATCCGTGAGTGGTTTGAGAGGCTTGGCATTGCTGACAAGCTGGATTCCAAGGTCGGTCTGATGTCCTTTGGACAGCAGCAACGGGTAGCTATGATAAGGTCGCTTTCGCAGCCTTTTGACTTCCTGCTTGCCGACGAACCCATCAGTCATCTTGACGACAGCAACTCGAAGGTTATGGGTGAGATTATGATGGAGGAGGCCCACAGGCAGGGAGCCGCCGTCATCGTTACGAGCATTGGAAAACACATGGATCTGCCTTATTCGAAAGTGTTCCGTCTCTGAGACGGGAGCCGATATTAAATTGTTTCTCATTATGTCATTGGTTTGGAAATTACTGCGCCGGCATATCAGTCTGCCTCAGTTTGCGGGGTTCTTCTTTGCGAATCTCTTTGGTATGACCATTGTCTTGCTTGGCATACAGTTCTATAACGATATTGTCCCGGTCTTTACGGCAGGCGACAGCTTTCTCAGTGCCGACTATCTCATCGTGAGCAAGAAGGTGGGAATGGGCAGTACTCTTTCGGGGACATCAAACAGTTTCTCTAAGGCTGAGGTCGACGACATCGAGTCGCAAAAGTTTGTTACGGAAGTTGGGAAGTTCGTCTCTGCAAACTATAAGGTTGATGCCCAAATGGGTATCAACGGAGTTAATATTCTCAATTCGGAGCTTTTTTTTGAGAGTGTTCCTGATGACTTCGTTGATGTCAAGGCTGCCGGATGGAATTTCATTCCTGGTCAGAGCCACGAGATACCAGTCATTTTGCCGCGTTCTTACATCACGATGTATAACTTTGGCTTTGCTCAGAGCCATTCACTACCCAAGATTTCCGAGGGACTGGCAGGTATGATCGACTTACGCCTCTTCATTCAGGGCAATGGCCGTAAGGACGAGTACAAAGGCAAGGTCATCGGTTTCTCCTCCCGGCTCAACACGATCCTCGTGCCGCAGTCGTTCATGGACTGGAGTAATCGCACCTATTCGCGTGATGAGACTGCTGACCCCACACGACTTATCCTGAAGGTAGGCAACCCTACGGAGAGCAAACTGGCCTCTTACCTCGACTCCCACGGCTATGAACCGGAGGACAACAATTTGGATGCCGAGAAGACGACTATGTTCCTCCGGATGATGGTGTCGATAGTGATGGTTGTGGGACTCGTGATAGCTGCCCTTAGTTTCTTCATTCTCATGCTCAGTATTTATCTGCTTGTGCAGAAGAACTCCACCAAGCTTGAGAACCTTCTTCTCATTGGATACAGTCGTTCCCAAGTGGCCAGGCCCTATCAGCTGCTTACCATTGCTCTCAACATGGCTGTGTTCCTGATGGCGGTTGTGATACTGTTCTTTGTGAGGAACTATTACATGGGCATGCTCGAAGTGCTGTTCCCTACAGTCCCTGAGGGCACGATGTTACCTGCATTCATCGCCGGATTCTGTCTCTTGGCCCTTGTCTCAGTGGCTAACATTATGGCTATTCGGCATAAGGTGGTAGAGATATGGAATCACCGTGCCGCAGACTGATGCTTTCTTTGGTATTAGTCTTGCTTCGGAAGCAGCCTAAGTCATGACTATAAGAACAACAGCAAGCAATTCCGCATGGCTTGAAATGCCTGTGTCGGATTGCTTGCTGTTGTGATTTAACGGATAGTCCTGTGTGGAGCTAAGAGCAATAATCCTCTTCTATATGCTCTGAATACTATCGTGTCTGTATCTTTGTTTAGTCGAACTCATTCAAATCCTTATTCTTTAAATCATTGTAGGTACTGCGGATATCGTCCTTGGTTATTTCAAAGTTCCGTGCCACTGTTCTCGGCTTGTCAGCAGTAGAATGAGTGAAGAGCCAGTCGTAGGTCTTCTGCATGTAGAAGAGCCGGGCCAGTATTCCATGGTTTCCTCCCTGCACCCAGTCGTAGCGTAGCAGCTTGTCGTTGCCTTGCTGTTGCAGGGCTTCAACGATGCACTTCGACTGTCTGATGCTAACAGCGCGGTCGGCTGTGCCATGCATAATCCACAACGGCACCTTGCCCAGCGGACTGACATCTTTGAGAGTGGTTCCTCCGCAGAGCGCCATGGCAGCGGCGATCTTCTCGGGGTAAGTACCTACAAAGTCGAGCGTTCCGTAGCCTCCAAGGCTCATGCCGAGCACGTAGACGCGTGTTGTGTCAACAGGATAGTGGGCCTTCATCCATTCCAGGATGTTGTTCAGCCGTTCGGGCTTCCAGTTGCCGCCGGGATTCTGTGGTGCTACGATGAATGTGGGGATAATCTTGCCTTTCTCCACTGCATCTATGGTACCGTAGCGGCGCACCTTGTCGAGGTTGTTACCGCAGAGGCTTGCGCCATGCAGAAAGATGACGAGTGGCAACGGATGTCCCTGGGGTTCATAGTCCTCGGGGGTGTAGAGCCAGAAGTTGTAACCATTGTCAACGGTGTTGACTTGTGAGGAGAGTTGTCCCTTCTGCGCCCAGGCACCAAAGGTGCCCAAAAGGAGCAGAAGGCTGGTAAGTAAGTATCTCATATCATTTCTTTCTAAACGGTCGGTTCTGCAAATATAGCAATAAAGCCGCGAAAGTAGAAAGAAATTGATATAAATAATGTTACATCAGTTCATCATCAGTGTCATAGTGGGCTTCTCGTCGTGCAGGATGAAGACAGAGAGCTCGTTGATGGTCAGCGCGCGTGCCTCAGGCAGCGGTCGGTCGGTGCGTTCCACCCTGCCCGCAGCGATGCGGAAGTAGATGTTGTTGGCAGCGATGTCCTTGTCGTTGTATACACGCAGGTTGCCCTCGAAATCAGGATGTCTTTGTGCGTAGAGTTCCAGTGCTTTTTTGCCATTGATGACGCGCAGCATTCCCGGTGCCGGTTCGCTTGGACCCTCTGTCCGCAGGTCCTCGCGGGCGGTTAGAAAACTTTGTTCGTTCTGTCTGAGGAAGCAACCCTGGGAGCGTTGCCAGTCGTCGAAGGCTGCAAAGTCCATCTCTTCAGCCCCTGCGGGTGGGGCTATGCTGCGGATTATCTGCGTATACCCCATGCCGGCATACCAGTCGAAGAGCCACGGCTCGGCGGGGATAAGCACAGCGAAGATATAGCCCTGAGAATAGAGTGTGTGGTGGGCCTGTTGCATGAGGCTCGACCCTACATGCTGTCGGCGGTATGACTCCTCGACACTCACTGCGTAGATGTAGGCCGAAAGAGCTTCGATACTGCCACTGCCGAGACGGTAGGGCAATGCTTGCAAGGCCGCTGCTACATGGCCTCCAATCTGGCAGACGATGTTGCGCTCCGGACGGTAGCAACGGTCGAAATAGAGTTGGGTGAAGGCCTCGGAGTCGTGGAAAGTAGCCCGGTAGAGTTCTTCAGTCTCAGTCTTGATACGTTCGGGATGTTCGAACTCGCGTAGTGGTTGCTTTTCCATGATAGAGTATTTCTCGAGCAGCACTTCCGGTTTGTACGATAGTTTGGCCTTACGCAAGCCCTCCTGTCCTAAGTCCTCCTCTCGGTTGATATATGTGTACTCTTCAGGCAGATGGCGGACAAACTCCTGGTTGATGATAGCAAAGGCACCTTCGTAGTTGATGTTGGCCTTCTCGATGCATACGTCGAAGGTATTGTGATTGATAGGGCAGCCGAACGTGAAGGCCACCATGCGACCCTTCACAAAAAGCGTGCCGCCTGTACAGCCTAAATAGTCCCAGAGCGTGAAGGCACGGGTCATGGAGCGCAGTTCCTCGCTGAGTTCCGTGTCCTGCTCAGAGGTGGCATCGCCCTTGGTGTCCTGACGCCACTCTTCTTCCAGTCTAAGGCATTCGGGGATGAGGCTCTTCGTGAGTGGGCGGTATTCATAGTCAGGGTAGAGCGTACGGAACTTGTTGCAGTGGTTGCGCTTGCTCTGCAGATGCTTGCCCGAGAGCGAGATGAGCTTCTCGCGAAGATAGATGTAGTCGAAGAAATCGCGTTCGGGCTTGATATTGAACATGCCGGGGAGGGAACGTTCGAGCTCGCCGGCCATCTCTTGGCCTACTCCTATGAGCAGAAACGGATGCCCCATGGCGATGGAGTCGTCGCGCAGCTTCATGATGACACCGGCACTGTTGTCGGCCGTCGGCAGTCCGTAGTTCCCGTCTGCCTGCATCACCGGTTTGGGAATGGGAGGCATATAGGCCAGATGATGGCCGGTGTAGAAGCGGAATACCAGATAGTCGTCGACTATGGCGTACTGAGTGTCATAGAGGAATCGCCAACTGATGATGTTGGCAAAGGACAGGTCACAGTTCTGCGAAGTACCGGGCAGAGTGTAACGCTGAATGAACTCGCGGTCGCGGACGTTCACGTCGTGAAAGTGAATCATAATGAAGCTGTGTTTGTTATTGTCGCTTGGGCCAAGGCCGTGTGACTGCCGGGGGAGCAGCTCACCTGGCATTGTTGAGGATAAACTTGACTATGGGAGCCGGTGCCTCAAGGCTATGGGGATGATGGTCGCAGCCTGGCTTCAGGATAACCTTGATAACCCCGTGCATCTTCTGATATCGACGGGCCAGAATCTTCAGGTTCTCGTCGTAGGGCACCGTCTTGTCGCTGTCGCCAGCCACCCCGATAATGGGTATCCGGGCTTTGGCTATGGGGCGCAGGTTGTCGAGCGGATTGCCCTTGAATGAGGACATGTCGGCTTCTGTGAGGTGCCATTCGGTCAGAAAGTCGTTCCAAAGCTTTGTCTCCTTTCGGCTGGGCCAGCTCTCCACGTCGCATACCGGTGCGTCGAGGTAGAGACACGACACTTTCTCCGGATTGGCCGCAGCCCAGTTAACGGCAAACATTCCGCCACGGCTGAAGCCTTCTACTATGACCTTGTCTCTCAGTCCATAGCGGCTCACCATCTCATTGAAGAATTCAGTTCCCAATTTCACGGCTCGCGGACTGCCGTAGAGATGCGTAACGTCGTAGTAGACCACATGGTAGCCAAGGGCCAGCATAGCGACATCAACAGAGGCGAAGGCGTTGAAGAAAGCAGGCCGCCATATCCACGGCTTTCCAGGCAACGAGGCTTTGGGAACTACAACGATGGCATCGCGGTCGTTGAACTTGAAGTCATGTTTGACGCAGCCATGCCATTGACTGGTCGTGCCGGGGAAGGGATCTTCTTGCCCGTTTGTTGTAGGCGTGTCAGCTGCCGCACGGCCCAGTGAGAGCGTGAGCAGCATGGTCAGGAGGCATAATGTTTGCTTCATAATAACATTTCCTTTCTTATGGGTGTGACACATTATATTGCAAAATTAGAGATAATTTCTGAAAGTAAACCTTTTGGACTCTGTTTTTTCTGTGGTAATGTACGGCTCTTTCATTTAAGATTCATCTGACATGGGATGCTTATTGGTTTTATTTCTATCTTACGTCTTATGTATACTTTTATTATAGCATCCTGAACAATGTGAGGCAAACGAAGCAAGAATACAGGGTGCGCGCATCAGACAAGCAGCTCTCGTACCCTGGGAGGCCGTCACTGCTTGCTTGCTCCATCAGACCAAACTTAAATGAAAAAGCCACGGTGCTATAATGCTTGCGGTGTGTCCATTTCTGCTGTAGAAAGCTTTTGGAGTACTGCCAAGCTACTCACCAAGTACACCGATAGCCTCAGGCGGTGCGCCGGCATAGGCTTGTTGCAACTATTTGCAGAAAAAACGCGATGGAAGGCTGCGCTGTCTACAGCTCCATCGCGTGTTCGTTTAGTTACAGAAACCCTTAGCGTGAACCCACCATGCTGTCGAGGAAATAGCGGTGCACCCGCGTGTCGTCGTTGAGCTCGGGGTGGAAGGCCGTCACCAATTGATTGCCCTCGCGTGCGGCCACGATGCGGCCGTCGACAGTGGCAAGAGGTTCGGCGCTCCCTCTCACCTCTTTTATATAAGGTGCCCGGATGAAGGTCATGGGAATCTTCCCGATGCCCTTCATCTCAGCCTCTGTGAAGAAACTGCCCAACTGTCTGCCGTAGGCGTTGCGGCAGGCTGTGATGTCCATGGTGGCCAGTGAGGGATGGTCGGCAGTAGAGGTGCTCTGTCCTTCTACTTCTCGTGCCATCAGAATGAGTCCGGCGCAGGTTCCAAAGACAGGCAGTCCCTTCAGAATGTCGCTGCGCATGGCTTCGAGCAAACCGAGGTCGCGCAGCAATTTGCCTTGTGTGGTGCTCTCTCCGCCGGGCAGGATGAGTCCATCCTTGGGCCGGGTCCAGTCGGTGGCCTCTCTCACCTCGAACCAATCGGCTCCGATGCGGCTGAGCATTTGCTCATGCTCGAGAAATGCACCTTGAAGTGCGAGAACAGCTATCGTCATTTTCCACGCTCAGCCATGAGGACCTTGATTTCCTCCTCGTTGATACCCACCATAGCCTCTCCGAGATCCTCAGAGAGCTCAGCCAGTTTCTTCGGGTCCTTGTAGTTGGTGACGGCCTGTACGATAGCAGCAGCCCGTTTCGCAGGGTTACCGCTCTTGAAGATACCGGACCCTACGAAGACTCCCTCGGCTCCAAGCTCCATCATCAGAGCTGCATCAGCAGGAGTGGCCACGCCACCGGCAGCGAAGTTCACAACGGGCAGTTTTCCATGGTCGTGTACATATTTCACGAGGTCGTAGGGTGCTTGCAGTTCCTTTGCAGCCTCAAAGAGCTCATCCTCCCGTTTGCTGACGAGATTGCGTATCTGGCTTTGCATCAGTCTCATATGGCTTACGGCCTGCACCACGTCGCCCGTCCCCGGCTCGCCCTTGGTGCGTATCATCGAGGCACCCTCGGCAATGCGACGGAGAGCCTCGCTGAGGTTGCGGGCACCGCATACAAAGGGTACCTCAAACTTCGTCTTGTCGATGTGATAGACGTTGTCGGCGGGGGAGAGCACCTCGCTCTCGTCGATGTAGTCGATGTCTATGGCCTGCAGAATCTGAGCCTCTGCAATGTGTCCGATACGGCATTTCGCCATGACAGGGATGGTGACGGCAGCCTGTATGCCCTTTATCATTTTGGGATCGCTCATGCGTGATACGCCACCGGCGGCGCGGATATCGGCGGGGATGCGTTCCAGTGCCATTACTGCACAGGCCCCGGCGGCCTCAGCTATACGGGCCTGCTCGGGAGTGGTCACGTCCATGATAACACCGCCCTTGAGCATCTGAGCGAGGTTGCGGTTGAGTTCTTGTCTTTTCTTGTCCATATAAATAAGGTATTAAGATGATTCTTTTCTATTGGCGGGATTTAGGTGAGCGTCCGGAGTTACGACGGTAGAGCGTCGGAGAGAATCCCGTTTCCTTCTTGAAGAATTTTGAAAACTGCGCTTGCGACGTGAAGCCGAAGGAGTAGGCTATTTCCTGAATAGTGTCGCGGGTGGTGGTCAGCTGCCTTCCCAAGGCCGAGGCCAATTGCCGGTCGATGATGGCCTTCGGTGACAGACCTGTGATGCGATGGGTCACCTGGGCCAGATAGCGCGGTGTGACATTCATGCAGTCGGCGTAGAAGCTCACGTCGCGGTTGGTGCGGAAATTGCTGCGCACCAGTTCATTGAACTCGTCGTAGAGCTGGCTGCTTCGGCCTTGCAGGTTCCGGTTGCGTGAGATGAGTGTCCGGATGTATTCCTTGGCTTGGTCCACGGCACGTTCCATGTCGTCGTTTTCAGCCAGATAGACGGCTAATGCTGAGGAGAAGCTGTTGGAGTAGCCGTGCTGGGTAAGGTCTTTCACGAAAAGAGCTTTTGAGGGAGGAACGGCTGAGGCAAAAGCAGCTTTGGCATCGCTGTCGCGAAAGATGACGATGGAGCACAGCGGAAGTAGTTCGCGGAGCACCTGTGCCAGCACATCGTTGCTCATCAGCCTCTCGCCGTTGCTTGAGGTGACGATGGGGTCGTAGATGACGTAGCGTGGACGGTACTTAGTCAGCGTAGCCACGATGGCTGCGAGTGTGCCCACATTCCTCACCATGCCCACCTTGACAATCTCGGGCTGGAAGTCGTTGATGACGGCCTCTATCTGTCCCCTCACAATCTCAGGGGGGAGATCGTAGAAGGCCTGTATGCCCAGCGTGTTCTGCATAGTGATGGAGGTCACTGCTGAAACAGCCTGGCCTCCAAGTGCGGAGATGGTGCGAATGTCGGCTTGCAGACCTGAGCCTCCAGTGCTGTCGGAACCAGTGATGGTGAGTATCGTTTTCATCTTTCTTCGCTATTTACTCATGCAAAATTAGTCGTAAAATCACTAAACACAGTTGGAAAGTTCTGAATTTGACAAAGAAAACGTTAGTTTTAACAAGGTGGCTGCGCTTTTTGGGTCGCTTTACCTGTTGGCTGCCTTTAGGGGTGCGTCATGCAGTGGAGCATACTTTCCGAATAGGGTGTTCAATTTGGTGTACCCAAATTTCGTTATTGTTTCAACAACCTTTTTCTTCTACGGAGCTATATGAATCTTCCAAATTGCAATCAGCATTCGTGCTGAGTGGACAGCCCTACCATT
>OMVH01000001.1 GCA_900314365.1 uncultured Prevotella sp.
CCTTCATGATGCGGACGGCCCCTAACCCTACCTAGCCGCGCCCTGCAAGTGGATATTTGAGGACGTACATCTAATATTCGATCACGAGCATCTTATCAAAGATGTAGATAACCCAGCCGGGCAGTTAGCCCATAGCTTGTAACCGTCCGCAAACAAAGATTGCGGAAAGTATGTCCACTGCAGGGTGCGGCCCTCGTGGCCGTCCGCATCCTGCGAATATTGTAAGTGTGTGGAATTACTTGTCTGTCCGCATCCAGCAAATGTAGAAGTGTGTAGAGTTACTTGTTTGCCCGCAGAATGCGGACGGCCACGAGGGCCGCACCCTGCAAGTGGATATGGCGCACCCGATAAAACCTGTGGTTAGACAGGCGAACTCGAGAGCACTATATCTTTTACAAAAACAAATAAAGCCCTCACGATGGCACAAAGGGTTTTCTTGGTTTTGGTTATGAAACTAAGAACCAAGCCACAGAATTAATCGGGTGAGCCACAAAAGTGGCGAAAACGGAACGTCTCGGATTTCACTCAGTCCTTACTTGCGAACGGCCCGAACTCTTTTTAGCTGTAATCGGCAAGAGAATAACGTTGTGGAAGTTGAGACAAGAGAATTATCAAAATTTTAACAGTCCACCTGTCGCATCGCACCAAACTTATCACTATCTTTGCTGTTGTAAGCATTAAACATAAATCGTATTATGAGAAAACTGTTATTCCTTGCCCTCCTGCTCTTAGGGACTTCAGTCTCTGAGGCACAGGACATTCAGCTGCCTCAGCCCGACCTCAGCTGTCGCACCACCTTGATGCAAGCCCTCCAAAAGAGAAGTTCAACAAGAGCCTTCAGCGACCGCGACATCAGCAATGCTCAGCTGTCGACACTCCTTTGGGCCGCATGCGGTATCAACCGGCCGGCCGAAGGCAAGATTACTGCCCCTTCTGCCATCAACGCCCAGGACATCATGGTCATCGTGGTGCGCAAGGACGGAGCCTACCGATATGACCCAAAGGCGAACACGCTGAAGCAGCTCAGCACTAAGGACCTTCGTCCTGCCGTAGCCGGCCGACAGACTTTTGCTGCCAAGGCACCGCTGGCTCTCCTCATGGCCAGCGACCACAAGAAGTTCAGCAAGCTGCCTCCCGCAGCGGCATCGCGCATGGGAGCCATTGACTGCGGCTATGTCTCGCAGAACATCTGTCTCGCCTGCGCCGCCCTGGGCTTAGGCACAGTGCCTCGGGCCTCTATGGAAAGCGACACGCTGAAGAAGGAGTTAGGACTCGGCGACGATGTAGACCTGCTGATGAACAACATTGTGGGCTGGCCAGAAGGAAAGTAAAACGACTATACCTTATTATATATAGTCACTAACTATCATTCAATGTATTGATTTCCTCCAACCCATGACTCTCCAACCAACGACCCTCCTGCTGGGTGGCAAGCCCCTTACAGTTTATGAAGCTTCCGCGCCCACTCATCTGCTGTTGCAGCCCTGCGATGAGCACGACCTTGAAGGCATGGGGCAGGAGGCAGAGTCCATCGGCCGCTCAGCACCGGAAGCCTTCTCGCTCTACGCCCTGCATGTCGGCGACTGGTTCAACGAACTCTCGCCCTGGGCTGCACCTCCCGTTTTCGGCAAGCAGCCCTTCGGCGACGGTGCCGCGGCCACACTCTCATTCATCACGCGCCACGTCATTCCCGAGCTCCACAGGCGGCACCCCGGCCTGCCAATCATTCTTGGCGGTTACTCCCTCGCAGGGCTCTTTGCCCTTTGGGCGGGCTACAACAGCTCACAGTTCGCTGCCATCGCAGCCGCCTCGCCCTCGGTGTGGTTTCCCGGCTGGCTGCCCTTTGCCTCCGCCCACACCATGCAGGCCCGGTCCGTCTACCTCAGTTTGGGCGACAAGGAGCCGCAAACGCGCAACGCCCGGATGGCAACTGTGGGCCAGGCCATTACCGCCCAGGCAGCACTGCTGCGTGCAGAGGGCAGAGAGTGCACGATGGAGTGGAACCAAGGCGGACACTTCCGCGACTCCGGACTGCGTACAGGCAAAGCCTTCGCATGGTGCATGCAGCATTGCTGACAGCCTGCATCCCACAACCCCATCGGCAAGAAACTCTCTCGCCAGGCAAAAGGCAAATTCCCCGCATTTTCTTTGCTGCATCAGAGGAATTGTGCTACCTTTGTACTTGAATAACATTCAATACCATCACCTATGAAATTCAAAAAATACTGTGGAGGCAGCAAGGCCACGCTCATATGCCTTGTGGCCACCCTCATGCTCAGTACCCCTTTGGCCAAGGCCATCAAGATAGCCCACGGCCCCTATCTGCAGAATGTCACCGACAGTTCGGCTACCGTTGTGTGGATTTCAGACAAGCCCTCAATAGGCTGGATAGAACTGGCCCCCGACGACGGCACCAACTACTATGCCTGCGACCGTCCTAAGTTCTTTGATGTGGAGACAGGCATCAAGCGCACGGCTCACATCCACTCCGTAAAGCTCTCCGGTCTGCGGCCGGGCACGCGCTACCGCTACCGCGTCTACGCCAAAGAAGTGTTAGGCCGTGGTGCTGCCACCGGCCGCTACGGTGCCATCGCAGCCCTCGATGTGTTCACGGCCAAACCGCCCGTCTTCACCACGCTCGACAAGAACCGCAAAGAGGCCTCCTTCGTCGTACTCAACGACATCCATCAACGCGACTCCCTCATAGAGCCCATGCTGAAACAGGCTGACTTCGAAAACCGCGATATGGTGATTTACAATGGCGACATGGTGAACGCCTTCAATACGGACAGCATCCTCTACAAAGGATTCCTCGACGAGACCGTGCGCGTCTTCGCCAAAGAGAAGCCCTGGTACTATGTGCGCGGCAACCATGAGACGCGTGGAAAGGCCGCTGAAACCTTCCATCAGTACTTTTGCCCCCGCGAGCCTCATCTCTATTTCGCCTGGCAGCAGGGACCCGTCTTCTTCATCGCCCTCGACACCGGTGAGGACAAACCCGACGACGATATCGAATACTACGGATTCAACTGCTACGATGACTATCGCACAGAGCAGGCCCGCTGGCTGAAGGACATCATCAACTCTGAGGCCTACAAGAAAGCTCCCTTCCACGTGGTGGTGGGCCATGTTCCTCCCGCTACATCGCCCGATGCCTGGCATGGCGAGATTGAAGTGAAGGAGAAGTTCGCCAGCATTCTCAACAAGGCCAATGTCGACGTGATGATTTGCGCCCACCTCCATCAGTTCCGCTACACCCCGGCCTCCGCCGAAATCAACTTCCCCGTAGTGGTGAACTCCAACAACTCGAGCCTCTTCGGTGAGACCAAGGACGGAAAACTCCACCTGCACATTGCCGACCTCAAGGGCCGCACTGTGTTCGACCAGACCTTCGAAAGCCACACACGCTGACGGCTCAGCCGGCTCAGAGTAATAGCACAGCCCTCCCAGGCTTCGGACATCAGAGCCTGAGAGGGCCGACTTCGACCTAATACATACTAAGCGATATAAAAGATGACAACAAGAACCTTAAGCCTTCTGTTCCTATTAGGCTTCACTGCACTCGTCCGCCCCTGCATGGCTGCCACAGATTTCTGGCACCTGAACTCCTCGGGTGGCATCACGTGGACCTTCGACGGCCGCGCTCATTCCGACCACATCGAGATGTCAGGACAGCGCATGTCGTGCGTGCTGCGCTACGGAGTCAACGCGCAGGGAAACTTCCATTGCAACTTCGGTATGGTGTGGCCCATGCTGCGCACACTGCCCAACGACACCCACGCCAGCCTGCAACGGCAACTGGGATGGGATGCTCTTGAGGCGGTGACCGTGAACAAGCGCAGTCTCAGCGGCGAAAAGGTGAGCAGCATCACCCTCGACGGCATGATGACCGTGGAGAGCAATTACGGAGGCCTTCACCTGCGGCGTGTGCTCTCTCCTTCCACCCAGTTGCCTGCCTTCGTGATGGTCTACACGCTGAAGAACAATGCCGGTTACAATGTCACCATTGGCATTGACCGTCTGCAAAAGGAGATGCTCACTCCCGCCTCACTCGGTGTGAAAGGCTCCTACCGAATCGGTCTCGCTCTCGACAAGAGTGGCGCATGGCAGCTGGCCCCCGGCGACTCACTGTCCTTCTCGGCCCTGCTCTATGCAGTTGGCGGCGGCGAGCCCATGCCACAATGGAATGGAACAGAGGAAGTGGCCCAACGCCGCAAGCTGGTCAATCAGCTCATGGGCAGTCTGCAGCTCACAACCCCTGACCCTGTCATCAACCGCATGTTTGCCTTCGCCAAAATCAGAGCTTGCGAGAGCATCTTCCAAACCAAGGCGGGACCCATGCACAGTCCCGGTGGTGAAGCCTATTATGCAGCCGTCTGGGCCAACGACCAGGCTGAATATGCCAATCCCTTCTTCCCCTTCATGGGCTATGGCTATGCCAACGAGAGCATCCACACCACCTACGGTCTCTTTGCTCGCTACATGAACGACGCCTACAAACCACTGCCAAGCTCGGTCATCGCAGAGGGCGAAAGCTGCTGGAGTGCGGCCGGCGACCGTGGCGACGCAGCCATGATAGCCTACGGAGCCTCGCGCTGCGCATTGGAGTCGGGAAGCAAGACCGAGGCTCAGCGCCTCTACCCCATCATCAAATGGTGTCTGGAATACTGCCGGCGGAAGCTCACACCCGAGGGCGTGGTGGCATCGAACAGCGACGAGCTCGAAGGCCGCTTCCCCTCGGGTGAGGCCAACCTCTGCACATCGAGCCTCTATGCCGATGCACTGCTCTCGGCCTCCTATCTGGCACGCGACCTCGGCGACAAGGCAGCCTCACTCTCCTATGCCCGACAGGCCAAGGAAATGAGAACCCATATTGACAGCTACTTCCATGCCACCATGGACGGCTTCGACACTTACCGCTACTACAAAGGCAACGACAAGCTGAGGGCCTGGATATGCATTCCTCTCACGATGGGCATCTACGACCGCGCCAAAGGCACCATCGACGCCCTCTTCTCCCCACGACTCTGGACCGACAACGGACTGCTCACACAAGAAGGCGACGGCACCTTCTGGGACCGCTCCACTCTCTATGCCCTCAGAGGAACCTTGGCCGCGGGAGAGACCGAACGGGCTATGAAGTTCCTCAGCTTCTACTCCCACCGCAGGCTGTTAGGCGACCATGTGCCCTATGCCATTGAGGCCTGGCCGGAAGGGGGCCAGCGACATCTCTCGGCTGAAAGCGCACTCTACGCCAGAATCTTCACTGAGGGCCTCTTCGGCATCCGCCCCACGGGACTCCACTCCATCAGCGTCACACCCCGCCTGCCCAAGGACTGGCAGGAGATGACGCTCAGCGACATCCACCTCTGCCAGAAGGTGTTCACACTCAGAGTGTGGCGTAGAGGCAGCAGCGTCCGTGTGTCGTTGCAGCAACAAGGCAAAAAAGCCGTTGAGAAAACAGGGAAAGAGACTTACGATTTCAAGCTCATGTAACCTCAGAACTCCCTAACCATCAGCCTCATTCCGTAATGCTCATACAGCGATTTGCGGGATGAGGCTTTTATTGAAACGGTTAAAAAAAGTATAAGTCACTGGGGGCGTTTTGTCTTTTTTTCAACAAACCGACCGTAATATTAAAGATTCCAACACAAAAATTAAGAAGTGCGAAGAAATAACTGTGAAGAAAAACAAAAAATACTTCAGAAATAATTTGCACATCTTCGAATGTTGATGTATCTTTGCATCCATGGAACAACTCTGTTTGGATCAAGCCTACTAAATGAACATTAACAATGACATCCAATCTTAATCAAAGAGACGCGCTTTACCTAAAGTCACGTCCCTTTCAAACCAATCTTTAATGCGTATGTATAGACAACAGCTAAAGATCGGCTCAAGCTTAGCATACCCCCCCCGCCTTCTGTCACTGGCGAGGACTGTTCTGCTATGCACAGCCATGATCATGACGACGACAGCCTTTGCTGTCCCCACACACAGCGAGGTTCCCTCCATCAATAAGGAGGAGACCCATTCCATTTCCGGAACTGTGACCGATGGTGTCACCAACGAGCCCCTTATTGGTGTCACCATCCGAATCAAAGGCACTACCAAGGGTGGTGCCGTGACCGATGTGGACGGACACTACCGCCTCACAGGAGTCACCTCTAAGTCGGTGATAGAATTCTCCTACATCGGCTACAAGACCAAGACCGTCAGCGTGGGTGATGTCGCCGTGCTCGACGTGCAATTGGTATCTACTGACAACCAGCTCGGCGAAGTTGTGGTCGTCGGTGCCGGTACACAGAAGAAAATCT
>OMVH01000111.1 GCA_900314365.1 uncultured Prevotella sp.
AATAAGGCTAAAAGTAGTCAACCAAAAACGTTAAACTACAACAGTTCTATTTGTCTAACGTCCGTCGTCCATTTGTCCAACGTCCGTCGTCCATTTGTCCAACGTCCGTCATCCATTTGTCTAACGTCCGTTGTCCATTTGTCTAACATATGTTGTACCAATTGATTGAGACAATTTTACTGTAATTTCATCTTTCTACAACTGATAACACCCCGAGGCGTGCGTTCTATTCTACTCCCGAAACGTTATATATATTGCTTTCACTTTGCCTCATATCTTTCTTACGAAGAAAGAGAGCATACTAACAGACCGTAAGTGCCCGTAGTCAAGTTCCTTCAGTTCTGATAAACATACTGCATCATGAAAGCCATGTGTGTAGTGGTGAAAACAGGTCTCGGGACGTCAGCATACGCCCATTTAGTAGGTTATAAATCAAATTATTAAGCAAATAAAGCAAAAAAAGAGTGAGAAATTTCCGTATGAGACAAAAAAGCACTATATTTGCACTTCCGAAAAGACAACGTCGGTACAATACAACAAAATAAATAAAACAACAAAGCTATGACAAAAGCTGAAATCGTCAACAAAATTGCTGATGCCACGGGCCTTCAGAGGAAGGATGTGGCTGCAGTGATAGAGTGCTTCATGACAACAGTCAAGGACAGTCTTCTGAAGAGCCGCGAGAATGTTTATCTGCGTGGTTTCGGAAGTTTCATCATCAAGCACCGTGCTGCAAAGACAGCCCGCAACATCAAGCAGAACACCACTATCAACATTGAGGCTCACGACCTGCCAAGCTTTAAGCCCGCTAAGAGCTTCGTCAATGAGATGAAGGGCTAAGAGAGCTGATAAGGAGCTTTTGCTGGCACGTAAGGCAAAGAATCAGAAAGACTTACATTACAAACATTTAATTTAAGAACTATGCCAAACGGTAAGAAAAAGAAGGGCCACAAGATGGCAACGCACAAGCGTAAAAAGAGATTACGTAAGAACAGACATAAGAGCAAGTAACCTTCAGAACAAAGGTTAAAGGCCGGAGGGCTGTTCTGACAGGGGCGTGTCAAAGCATCCGACGAGGATTGATTGGCATGCCCTTGTCTATAAATGACAGATTAATATCCTTTTAGGATAGCAAGGTTAAACAAATCAAGAAATGACAAGCGAAGTCGTTATCGATGTCCAGCAAAAGCAGATTTCAATTGCTTTGCTTGAGGACAAGCGTCTGGTTGAATACCAGAATGAGCCGCGTCAGGCTTCCTTTGCCGTGGGAAACATCTATGTGGCCAAAGTGAAGAAACTGATGCCGGGCCTCAATGCCTGCTTCGTAGACGTGGGTTATGAGCGCGACGCATTTCTGCATTATCTTGACTTAGGAAACCAGTTTAACTCTTATTGCAAGTATCTCAAGCAGGTGGAGAGCGACCGCAAGCGCCTCTATCCTATGGCAAAGGCAAGCAGGCTGCCCGACCTTCCCAAGGACGGCAGCGTGCAGCAGACCCTGAAGGTAGGGCAGGAGGTACTTGTTCAAATTGTCAAGGAGCCTATCTCCACCAAGGGACCGCGCCTGACTGCCGAGCTTTCTTTCGCTGGGAGATTCCTCGTGCTCATGCCTTTCGGCGACAAGGTGTCGGTATCGTCAAAGATTAAGAGCGGTGAGGAGAGAGCACGTCTCAAGCAGCTCATCCAGAGCATTAAGCCCAAGAACTGCGGAGTCATCGTCAGAACGGTGGCTGAGGGTAAGCGTGTGGCTGAGCTCGATGCTGAGATGAAAGTGCTCACGAGCCGCTGGGAAAATGTACTCATAAAGGTTCAAAAGACACAGAAAAGGCCGCAACTGGCCTACGAGGAGACTGGCAGGGCCATTGCCATGCTGCGCGACCTCTTCAATCCGTCGTTTGAGGCTATATGGGTGAACAATGAGGAGGCTTTCAATGAGGTGAAAAACTACGTCACCCTCATAGCGCCTGACAAGGCCTCCATCGTGAAACTCTACACGGGAAAGGTACCTATATTCGACAACTTCAACATCACCAAGCAGATTAAGGCAAGTTTTGGCAAGACTGTCAACTATAAGCATGGTGCCTACCTTATTATTGAACACACCGAGGCTATGCATGTTGTCGACGTGAACAGTGGCAACCGTTCGAAGGCTGAGAATGGTCAGGAGCAGAATGCCCTGGAGACTAACCTCGGTGCTGCTGACGAGCTGGCCCGACAGCTGAGACTTCGCGATATGGGCGGTATCATTGTGGTGGACTTCATAGACATGAACCTCGCTGAGGACCGGCAGATGCTTTACGAGCGCATGTGCAAGAATATGCAGCAGGACCGAGCACGCCACAACATCCTGCCACTGAGTAAATTCGGCTTGATGCAGATTACGCGGCAGAGAGTGCGCCCCGCTATGGATGTCAATGTTGAGGAGACGTGTCCTACGTGTTTCGGTACGGGGAAAATTCGCTCAAGCATTCTTTTCACCGACCAGCTTGAGGGAAAGATCGACCGTCTCGTCAACAAGATTGGAATCAAGAAGTTCTGGCTCCATGTCCATCCTTATGTGGCTGCTTACATCAATCAGGGCATGATTTCGCTCAAACGCAAGTGGCAGATGAAGTATGGTATTGGCGTGCATGTTGTCGCCTCTCAGAAGCTTGCTTTCCTTCAGTATGAGTTCTACGACGCCAAGGGCGAGTTTATTGACATGAAAGAGGAAATCGAGACTAAGTAAAAGATTTTCGGAATCAAACAAAAAGCCCGGTTGCATTTTCATGCTACCGGGCTTTTCTATGCTATGGAGGGCTGTTTTTACAGACATCTTTCTTGAAAACTGTTTTCTCCTTGTCCTAAGTTTTTCAGGGAATCACCTTGAAGCGGATGCGGAATTGATGAGTGGACTCATCCCAGTTAGTGCCAAGCATCTCGAAGCGTCCTATTTGGGCGGTCGACCTCACATGCTTGCCAATGCAGGGGCAGATGTCATAGTCGCCGATACGCACCAGTCGCAGGGTCTCGGAAGCGTCGCCGGGCAGACGGTCGAGCTCGATGCCCTCAGGAAGATGGTTGCGGTCGGTGAACTCGAAGCTTACAGGCATGTTGGCTTCTATGAGGTGGTTCATCTCGCGCTCTATCTCTTTCTCCTCTTGGCGAGAGGGCTTCTTTGTCAGAGTGAAAGTCATCTTGCTCTTTCTTCGTTCGATGTGCGCATTGCGGCTGCGTTCACAATCAAACATGCGATGCATGAGTTGGTTGAGCAGATGTTCGGCTGTGTGGGCAGGAGGAAATTCCTCTTTGTTGTGAGTGTTGAGTATAGGCTCGATTTCCATTTCCTTTCAGAATTTATTTAGAGACGATGGCTCAGGATTTGAATTTGAGGATGAGTCCGCTCCAAGCCGGGACTGTCAGCAGCACAGGACTGCCGGCCTTGAGCTTCAGAGTGAGTCGCTTGCGGGTGAGCAGTTCTGTGGCCCGTGTGGTGAGTTCCTTCATACCGAGAAAGTCGAAAGCGTGGCGCGGTATCACTACGTCGGTATGTACGGGGCGGTCGTCGAAGTTGGCTACTACAAGCAGGGTCTCAGCCTCTTGCTTGCGTAGGAAAGCGAACTGCCGCTCCTGCAGTGCCGGATTCACGTACATAAGGTCGAAGCTCATGCCCTGAGCGGCAGGGTCGGCAGCGGCCGTGTGCAGAATCTTGGTGTAGATGTCGTGGAGCGATGCTTCCTGGGCAGTCATATTGTCGGGAGTGGAATATTCGTGGATGAGAGAGTCGAGTGACCAGTAGTCAAAGATGGTGGTTCGACCGTCCCTGCCGCTGAAGCCTTCGGCATCCATACCTCTTTCACCCATCTCCTGTCCGGCGTAGAGCATGAAGGGACAGGGCTTGAGCAGTGAGGCTACGATGAGTGCTGGAATTCCCTTCCTTGCGTTGCCGGCAAAGAAATCGCTTGCCAGCCGCTGCTCGTCATGATTCTCCAAAAAGTAGAGCATGTGGGAGCCGATGTCGTCGGTCTGTTGCCATTGTTGTGAGATGCTTTCGGCAGGCCGGCGGTGACAAATCACATCGCGCAGACAGTCGTACATGCCCACCTTGTCGTAGAGGTAGTCAAAGCCTGCTTGCACGTAAGTTCTGTAAAGTTCCGGATTATATACCTCTCCAATGAAGTTCACGTGGGGATACTTCTCCTTCACTCTGGCCGTGGCGTAGGCCCAAAATTCCGGGGGCACCATCTCTGCCATGTCGCAGCGGAAGCCATCAATGCCTTTGGAGCACCAGAAAAGCAGGATGTTGAGCATCTTCACCCAGGTGTCGGGTAGGGGAGAGAAGTGCTCCGATCGTCCTCCGGCATCGCAGTAGTCAATGCCGTAGTTGAGCTTCACTGTCTCGTACCAGTCGTTTTGTCCGGGGCGTGGCGTGAACTGGTCGTTGCCTGTGGCCTTGGCCGGGCATTCGCTGTAGGTGGACTGCTGTGTGATTTCGCTGAGATCGAGTGGCTGTCCCCAGCAGTAGTAGAAGTTGTTTAGGGGAGAAAAGTTGTAGTCGGTGCGGTCGTCCTCGCCCAAGTCCCTTATTCCCTCGGGCTTGCAGATGCTGTGATATTCGCGCGCTACGTGGTTGGGTACGAAGTCCATGATGACCTTCAGTCTGGCCTTATGAGTGCGGTTGATGAGGGCTTCGCATTCTTCCATGCGATGGCCTGCGTCGGTAGCGAGGTCGGGGTCAACATCGTAGTAATCGGTAATGGCATAAGGCGATCCTGCTTTTCCCTTAACTATCTCTGCATGTTGCGTAGGTATACCATCGCGGCTGTAGTCTGTTTGTGTGGCATGACGGATGAGTCCGGTGTACCAAACGTGGGAAACGCCTAAGGACCGAATCTTCCGGAGTACTTCGGGAGTAATATCGTTCATCTTGCCGCAGCCGTTCTCCTCAAGACTTCCGGAGGGGCGGCGCGTTGTGTTCAGGTTGCCAAAGAGGCGGGTGAAGATTTGGTAGATAATCATGATTTGAAAGGATTTCAGGGGGTGCCCACCTTACAGGGTGCGCGCCCCCTATATGCTGCAAGTTTCTTGCTTTATTCTACTCCGTGAGCCGACACGTTGCGGTCGATACGTCCGATGAGGCCGCGCAGCACCTTTCCAGGTCCACACTCTGTGAAGTCGTCGGCCCCGTCGGCCACCATGTTCTTCACGCAGTCTGTCCACCTCACTGGGCTTGTAAGCTGTGCGATGAGGTTGGCCTTGATTTCCTCTGGATCGGTGTGGGGCTTTCCATCCACATTCTGGTAGACAGGACATTTGGGCGTTTTGAACTCAGTCTTCTCAATGGCCTCCTGTAGCTCTTCCTTGGCAGGCTGCATGAGAGGGGAGTGGAAGGCCCCGCCCACGTTGAGCACGAGGGCCCTCTTGGCGCCGGCAGCCTTGAGCAGCTCGCAGGCTTTGTTGATGCCTTCAGTGCTTCCTGAGATGACAAGCTGTCCGGGGCAGTTGTAGTTGGCCGGAACCACTACATTGCCCTCGTTGCTCACTTCCTGGCAAATCTCCTCTACCTTTTCGTCGGGCAGGGCGATGACGGCAGCCATCGTACCGGGGTTGGCCTCACAGGCTTTTTGCATGGCGTTGGCGCGGGCAGCCACGAGGCGCAGTCCGTCCTCGAAGCTCAGGGCTCCGGCGGCGACGAGGGCTGAGAACTCACCGAGGGAGTGACCGGCTGTCATGTCGGCTTTGGCATCGTCGCCTAAGCAGAGTGCGGAGATAACGCTGTGGAGGAATACTGCCGGCTGAGTGACCTTGGTCTGCTTGAGCTCTTCGTCAGTACCTGCGAACATGATGTCCTTGATATTGAAGCCGAGAATGCGGTCGGCCTCGTCGAAGAGTTGCTTTGCTAAGGGGTTGGTGTCATAGAGATCCTTGCCCATTCCTACGAACTGGGCTCCCTGGCCGGGAAACACAAATGCTTTCATATTCTTTTTTGCTTATTGTATGATAATATTTCTGTTGAAAAGTATGCCCCACCTATGCAGGTCCCTCAGCGGGATCGTCATTGAAGAGATCGGTGGCAGCTTCGACTATCTCGTCGCTGTCAAACCATTGTGCGAGCTTTGCTTTTGCCTTTGCCTTCACCTCTTCTGACACCTGGCCCCACACCTTGCGGAGCACGTAGATGAGCACGGCAAGGTCGTCGCCTAAGCCTGCTATGGGAATGGCATCGGGCACGACGTCAAGAGGGCTGATGAGGTAGCCTAAGGCACCGATAATGATGGCCTTGTCCTTCAGAGAGACATTGTCGCTCTCGAGCGTATAATAAAGGATGAGGGCGGCATACACCATGCGTGCACCGGCGCGCTTGGCAATGCGCGAGATTTTGTCGACGAACTTAGCTTTGCTGAATTTTTCTTTGTACTGCTGCAGGTCGGGCATTTCCATAGTCTTGGTAGATTTATTAGAGTCTTGTCATTCCCATTTCATAACCTCCCCGATGTATGCTTCCAGTTTGGGATCGGCCAGCCGTCTGAGCCTGATGTGCCTGGCCAGGGCCATGGCGAGTTTCTCTATGAGGCAGAGCACCAAGCCGACGCCGATGCCTATGAAAAGCCCCCATTCGTCGAGGAAGTGCGAGTTGCCGGGGATGGCAGAGACGACGAGCACGGGGAGCACAATGAGGATACCGGCTACGGTGTACTGCTGGCGGGCCGTGCCCTCCATGTCGAGGATGGCCTGCTTGTCGAAGAGGTAGCCGTTGAGCTGTTCACGGCTGACCCCGAACGTCTGCATGTCGGGGAACCCCTCCTCGCCGTCATGGCGGTCGATGAGACGTTTCACTCTGTGTTCGAAGTCGTCAATCATATCGTATATTTAACGTTAGCGGACCGGCTATTATTGTCTGCAAGGCCGCTTTTGTGGGTCCGGTCGTAAGAAAAAAGAAAACAGAGTCCCTGTAAGCCGGGTTCTGTTCCTGCGTATCACCGCAGGCGCCTGCCATTTATCTAATCTGTGAGTCACCTCGCAGCTTCAGCATTCTACCCTCCGCCGTACCAACATGGTTCGGGCGAGCAACCCTCGAACGACGGTATACATGAACTTGCAGCCTCCAGCCGGGCACAGCCTGACGGTCACCCGCCAGCTGGTAGTCTCTTACACCACCTTCTCACCCTTACTCTCCTTGCTTGGAAGGAGGGCGGTTGTTTTCTTCTGCATGGCCTACTGTTGCCAATAGCTTCTATTTTCGGAAGTGGAGCGCTCTGTGCTGCCCGGACTTTCCTCCCGCGCATTGCTGCGCCAGCGGCAGAGCCGGGGCTCTGTTTTCCGAGCGCAAAGTTAGTTCTTTTTTTGTAAACAAATGACATGAGAGTCAGGATTTTTTCTAGCCAATGTCAAAGTTCAGATGAGAATTCAGATGACAGACCGCAGTGTGTTGTCTTTCGCTGTTGTGCTCGACAGAAGGCACTGCTTACGCTATCTTCCCGCAAGGTGGCTAATTAGGGACCAGCTTCGGTGGTTTAACTCTTTCGAAAGCGGATGTATATATCCCTTTGTAGGGGAGGCCTTTATGGTCGTCCACGACTATAGAAAAAATAATTGAGAGGTAAAGCCGTCTTAGAAGGTCGCGACGGTCCTACCCTGGCATAGAATTCATTCATTCCTGAAAAAGGAGTAATGCCCACTACTCTGTTATCTCGTGCTTGCTTTCTTTCAGGGTTAATGTAGTGACAGGAGAGGTTCCCCTGCTTCACTTCAACTGCTTTGATATAATAAAAATTCGTTCAACCATTAGCTTGCTGACGCTTGCTGGCCTTCCTTTTTGTTACTGAAAATACATTGCACACTGGTTTGACTTCGGCTGCAAAAAGCGTATCAAAAATCAAAGGTCGTTGTGAAGTTTGTAAAGAAAAAGAAACGCGAAAGTGCCAAAATACGGGCATATTTTGAAGCAAGACTTACTTTGCTCTCAAATACGCCAAAATAGAAGGAGTTTGTAACTGTTTACATATTAAGTATTTACGTTTTTACATACCTATTAGGAGCCCTCGAAACCGCTTAAAAAGGCCCGAAAAAGCCCTATTTTTGCCTTGTAAAACATATGCTTTTAGCCGCTCGAAGTCCTATCTCGAGGC
>OMVH01000056.1 GCA_900314365.1 uncultured Prevotella sp.
GAGCGGCTAAAAGCATATGTTTTACAAGACCAAAATAGGGCTTTTTCGGGCCTTTTTAAGCGGTTTTAGGGGCTCCTGACAGGCATATTAAAACGTAAACGACTAATATGCAAGCAATTACAAACCCTCTCTATTTTGGCGTATTTGGGAGCAAAGTAAGTCTTGCTTCAAAATATGCCCGTATTTTGGCACTTTCGCGTTCTTTTTTCTTTACAGTTTCTCTCGCGACCTTTGATTTTTGATACGCTTTTTGAGGCTGATGTCAACCAAGTGTGCAATGTAATTTCATCATCCAGCAGTGTGCACTTTGCAGCCGTACACAAAGAAGAAAGAAATTGTGCACAGTGGCCGCCATCCTTCGGTTTCATGATACGGCTGCTTCTACACCCCGGTTATGTCAAACATAGAAAATAACTATGCAATAGAAAAATCTGCACAAAAAGTTTTGAAATGTGCAAGGAAGATGTTACCTTTGCACAATAATTTGAACTTTGTGCAATGGAGATGAAACCGAGCTTCAATTCTTATATAGAACAAAGCATCATCAAACACTGGGATAAGGACGCCCTTTCGGACTATAAGGGAACTACACTTCAGTACCACGATGTGGCACGGAAGATAGAGAAACTACATATTCTCTTTGAAAGCGGAGGTATTCGCAAGGGCGACAAGATAGCCATATGCGGGCGCAATAGTGCAAACTGGGCCGTAACATTTCTCGCCACACTCAGCTATGGCGCAGTGGCAGTGCCCATACAGCACGAATTCAAGCCCGAGCAAATCTACAACATCGTAAGCCACAGCGGCGCAAAGCTGCTCTTTGTGGGCGACATCGTTGCCACAACCCTCGACTACTCCCAGCTTCCCGAAATAGAGGGAGTGTTCTATCTGCCCGACAACTCGCTCATCATCTCCCATAACGATGCTCTCTCCTTCGCCCGCGAGCACCTCAACGAGCTCTTCGGCAGGAAGTTTCCTAAATACTTCCGCAAGGAGCACGTGCATTACGTTGTTGACGCCCCCGAGGACCTTGCCATCATCAACTACACCAGCGGCACCACAGGTTTCTCCAAGGGCGTAATGATACCCTATCGCGCAATGACGGGCAACCTGTCATGGACCTTAGGCGAATTGGGAAAGCACGTAAAGCCGGGGAACGTTTTGGCCATCCTGCCCATGGCCCATATGTACGGACTGATGGTAGAGTTCCTGTTCAACTTCGCTTTCGGCAACCACATCTACTTCCTCACCCGGCTCCCCAGCCCCACCATCATCCAGCAGGCCTTCGCCGACGTGAAGCCCGTCATCATCGCCTCGGTACCGCTTATCGTGGAAAAGATTGTAAGAAAACACATCTTCCCTCTCGTGCAGAACAGCCGCATCAAGCTTCTCATGAGCATGCCCGTAATAAGCAAGAAGGTGAAAGAGCGCATCCGTGAATATGTGTATAATGTATTCGGAGGCAATCTTTATGAAATTATTATTGGTGGCGCAGGACTTAACAAGGAAGTGGAGCAATTCCTCTACGACATAGAATTTCCCTTTACCGTAGGATATGGCACCACCGAGACAGCTCCGATGATATCCTACTCCGACTACAATAACTTTGTTCCCGGTTCATGCGGTACGCCCGTCACAGGGATGTCGGTGAGAGTTGCAAGCGACGATCCTGAGCATGTGGCAGGCGAAATCATCACACGCGGCATCAACGTCATGCAGGGTTACTATCATAACCCCGAGGCCACCAAGGCAGTTTTCGACGATGACGGATGGTTCCACACCGGCGATCTGGGTACTATGGCTTCCGACGGCCATATCTTTATCCGCGGACGAATAAAGAACATGCTGCTTGGCTCCAACGGACAGAACATCTATCCTGAAGAGATCGAGGACAAGCTCAACTCCATGGCCCTCGTCAATGAAAGCCTCGTCATTCAAGACCACGAACAGCTTGTGGCCTTGGTGCATCCCGATGCTAAGGAAGCCGAAGAGCTCGGTTTCAGCAGCTCCGACATTGAGGACATTATGGAACAAAACCGTCGGCAGCTCAATGCTGCCCTTCCCTCATTCTGCAAAATTGAGAAAATCAGAATACAAGAAAAGGAGTTCGAAAAGACTCCTAAGAACAGCATCAAGCGATATCTCTATACAAAACAGGCTTAGATTCCCAAGCCACTAAAACAAACACACGGAAAAACAAAATACTAAAGATATGACTGACGACATGACACGCAAGACATCGGCAGAAGAACGGTACGGCTACCATATACCCAGCTTCAATGAGCTCATTCAGAAGAGCATTATCGATAACTGGGACTATGACGCTCTCACCGACTTCAAGGGAGCAACGCTGCAATATCACGACGTTGCCCGCAAGATAGAAAAGCTGCACATCATGTTCGAAAGCAGCGGAGTGGAGCATGGTGACAAAATAGCCTTATGTGGGCGGAACAGTGCCTGCTGGGCTGTGGCCTTCCTTGCCACACTCACCTATGGAGCCGTGGCTGTGCCCATACTCCATGAGTTCACCGCCGAGCAGATACACAACATCGTCAACCATAGCGGCGCTAAGCTGCTCTTCGTAGGCGATGTGGTGGCCACACAGATTGATGCTACGAAAATGCCGTCGCTCGAAGGCATTATCTACATTCCCGACTATTCACTGGTACTCTCACGCACCGACAAGCTCACTTATGCCCGCGAGCACCTCAATGAGATGTTTGGGAAGAAATACCCCAAATACTTCCGCAAGGAGCATGTCAATTACTACATTGACAGCGATCCCGACGAGCTCGCCCTCATCAACTACACCAGCGGCACCACGGGGCATTCCAAAGGCGTGATGATTCCCTACCGGGCCATGTGGAGCAACAACGACTTTGCCAACAACGTTATAGGAAAATATCTCCACCGCGGCGATAACGTCATCAGCATCCTTCCCATGGCTCACGAATATGGACTCGCCTTCGAATTCCTTTTCGAATTCCTGCGAGGCTGCCACGTTTACTATCTCACACGCCTGCCGTCACCGGCTATTATCGCCACGGCCTTCAGCGAAGTGAAGCCCAAGATTATCATCGCCGTACCTCTGGTTATCGAGAAAATCATACGCAAGAAGGTTTTTCCCAAAATACAAAACACAAAGCTACGGCTGTTGCTCAATATGCCTGTCATCAGCAAAAAGGTGAACGAGCGCATCTGCGAGCAGGTGGTGAATGCTTTCGGAGGTAATTTCTATGAGGTTATCATTGGCGGAGCCGCCTTCAACCGTGAAGTGGAAGACTTCCTCCACAAGATAGGATTCCCTTACACCGTAGGTTATGGTACCACGGAATGTGCCCCTATCATTGGCTACAGCGACTGGCACACTTATGTACCCTATTCATGCGGACGAGCTGCCCTGCACCAGCAGGTGCGCATTGACAGCGATGACCCAGAACACGTGGCAGGCGAAATACTCACGAAAGGGCCCAACGTGATGCTGGGCTACTACAAGGACGAGGAGGCCACAAAGAAAGCCATAGACAAAGACGGTTGGTACCACACGGGCGACCTTGGTACTATGGACGCAGGCGGCAATATCTTTATTCGCGGACGCCTGAAGACCATGCTTCTCGGTGCCAGCGGACAGAACATCTACCCCGAAGAGATAGAGGATAAGCTGAACAGTATGCCTCTTGTGGGTGAGTGTATGGTCATTCAGGAAGGTGACAAGCTCATAGGACTCGTCCACCCGGACTTTGAAGGTACCGAGATAGCGGGCCTGTCACATGACGACCTCACGGGTATCATGGAGCAGAACCGCAAACAGCTCAACACGATGATTCCAGCCTACAGTCGGCTTGCCGAAATAAGGGTCATGGATGAGGAGTTCCAAAAAACTCCGAAGAAGAGCATCAAGCGCTATCTCTATCAAAAGAAATAAAGCCGGGCTGAGCAAGGATTCCTCTTGCCGGTGCCAATAAATTAGCCCTTATAGCAGCTTCTGACGCTATAAGGGCTTTTTTTGTTGTTTCTCCGAGACTGTCGGTGAGTCACGTCATGGAGCATACAGACAAGTTTCAACTAAGCTTCTTCAGAATCTCGGCCATCTTTTCCTTTGTCTGAATGGTAGTAGGTACGAGAGGCAGACGCAGCACATTCTCAATGAATCCCATGTCATTGAGCAGAGCCTTCACTCCGGCAGGATTGCCGTCAATGAAAAGAAGCTTGTAGAGTTCCGTAAACGTGTGATGTATTTTGCGTGCTGCCTCGTACTCACCATTGAACTCCAGCCGTATCATGCGGGAGAACTGGCGGGGCAGTGCATTACCTATAACAGAGATTACTCCGGCGGCACCACTTGCTACCATAGAGAAGGTAAGGGCGTCATCCCCACTGATGACATCAAAGCGTGAAGGCTTTCCCTTGATGATTTCATCCACTTGCTCCAAGCTGCCACTGGCCTCCTTCACACCGACAATATTGTCACAATCGTCGACCAATCGCAACAGAGTCCTAGGCTGCATATTGACACCTGTGCGCCCCGGGACGTTATACAAAACGAGTGGAAGCGGACTGGCTGCAGATATAGCCTTGAAATGCTGGTAAAGCCCTTCCTGCGAAGGCTTATTGTAGTAGGGACAAATGCTCAGAATACCATCGATTCCATTCCAGTCGGTGTGGCGTATTTCATCAATAACAGCAGATGTATTGTTGCCACCACAATACTTCAGAATAGGCAAACGACCCTTGTTGACCTCCTTGACAACCTGAGTAATTCGTTCCTTTTCATCTGCCGTAAGACAGGGAACCTCGCCTGTCGTTGCAAGAATACAGAAGAAATCAGCTCCTCCTTCTATTTGATATTCAAGGAGACGTCGAAGTGAGTTGTAATCCACGCTACCGTCGGGAGTGAACGGCGTAATAAGGGCAACGCCAAGTCCTTTGAAGATATTCTCTACCATAGTTATTCGTTTATTTTATTATTTATATCTATAAGGAAGTACAGCCACATTAGAATTCACCGGCATAGCCACAGAGAGACGAGCGTTCCTTTTACGCCTTGGCTTCCTTTCTATATTCCTTTCAATGCCACACTGCACAAAGACAAGAGTTAAAGCAACTGAAGTATATGATAACGGCTATGATACAATGCTTGATTTTGAATGTACGGCATGTTCACACTGCAAAGATAGTGCAAACGAGAGGAATGGCAAAGAAAAACATTGTTTTTTCTTTGACATGACCGAGTGAAGCCTTTTTCCTCTCTTCTTTTACTCTCATATCAAACAAGGTCATGACCCAAGTAACAAGCTCATCTACCTACCGACTGCCGATGTAGAGGAAAATCATACTGATTATTACAAGGGCCAGATCGACGGCCTTGCCCTTGAGATTCTTCTCATGAAAGAAGGCAGCTCCGAAGAGGAAACTCACTATTACACTGCTTCGCCTCACCATAGAGACAACGGCTATCAATGCGTCGGGTTGACTCAATGCATAGAAATAAAGGAAATCAGCAGCACTCAGGAAGAGAGATATGCAAGGAATACTCCACGACCAACGAAAGCGCTCACCATGATGACGCTGTGGATACCAAAGCAACAAGAGGACAACAAGCATCATCAGACACTGGTAGATGTTGTACCAACCCTGCACCATCATCTTGTCAAGCCCCACGCCCCCACTGGACACAGGTGCCATAAGATATTTGTCATAGAGTCCGCTGACAGCCCCTAAAACAGCCGCCAAAACGAGAAAATAAATCCAACGGTCATGCTTGAAATCGATACCCTCTTTGCGTCCGGAACGGCTTAACATGAAAAAAGATATAATGGCAAGTGCTACTCCTCCCCACTGCCAACCATTAAGACGCTCTCCAAAGAAAAGCAAGGCTCCTATGAGAACCATTACCGGCCGTGTGGCGTTTACCGGTCCAACTATCGTGAGTGGCAGATGCTTCATGGCGAAATAGCCGAAAATCCACGACGAAAGCACTATGCAGCTCTTCAGAAGGATATATTTATGCATAGCGAGTGTTCCCCACGCCACGTGAAAGATGCTGCCGTCAAGACAATGAGTCTGACGAGAGAGAATAATGAAAGGCAGAAAGATGAGCGAACAGAACAACGTGTTTAAGAAAAGTACAGGAATGACAGCGTTGCCCGTGAGAGCCTGCTTCTTGAATGCATCATAGAAGCCTAAAAGCAGTGCCGAGGCAAAAGCTAGAAATAACCACATAGTGTATTGCGTTTTTATTGAAGACTAAGTAGATCAGAAAAAATATGTTTCAGCAAAAAGGAATTGGCTCATAGGGAAGCACGTAGCGTTTAGTTGGATGTTGGCTGGACATCAACGTCCCCAAGCTCTGCTGGCTACGTTGCCTCGTCTTAATCGACTCAATACTCCACACACTCCAAAAAAAGAGCCTTTGCCGGCATACTCTCTCCAGCGTCAGAACGACACCGACCGGCCACAATTCTATCGAATTCATCAATACTTATTCGGTGACGTCCTACTTCAATAAGGGTTCCGACTACGGCTCTGACCATATTACGCAGGAAGCGGTTAGCCCGGATAACGAAGTGCCAATGACACTCATCATCCCTCACCCAGCGGGCATCGACCACATTACAAATTGTTGTCTTCACATCGGTATGCACCTTGCAGAATGAACCGAAATCATCAACCTCAAGCAGATGCGAGGCTGCCTCATTCATAAGCTCAAAGTCAAGCGGATAGTGGAGTTCACAGGAATAACCTGCCACAAAAGGATCCTTCACCGTATGGATATAATAATGATAGGTGCGCCATTTCGCACTGAAGCGGGCATGCATCGCTGCATCTACCGGCTTCACTTCATGAATAGATATATCCTTAGGAAGCATCTTGTTAAGCCTGTACGCAAGCTGTTGCGTATCGATTGAATCCTCGCTGTCGAAATGTGCCACCATCATACGGGCGTGCACCCCGGCATCAGTACGACCTGCACCCACAACACCAATATCACTTCTGAGAAGAAGCGAAAGGGCATGCTGCAACTCTTCCTGCACAGAATCCCCATTGGGCTGAATCTGCCATCCATGATAACGTGCACCATCGAAGGCGAGCCAAATAAAATATCTTTGCATCCTACGCTCTATCTGTGGCGTCCCTTTCTGCGGAGCGCACGATCGAAGGCCAGGCGATGGAACTTGTCTTCGGCCTTAATGGTTGCCAACACCTTACTTGCCGGAAGAATCTTCAAGAATTTCTTGTGATATTCCATCTGAATTTGCTTAATCTTGACATCGGCCTTATCTCTCTCCGTAATAGCCTCAAGACACTGCTTATCATCGTTGAAGTCAATATGCTGATAGACGCGGTCTACGCCCATCAACCCTCTCTGCTTGCGCCTCATCTCTCTGTAGAGCGGAAAGAATCGCGAAGCTTCAACCGGCGTAAGCCCGGCTTCTATGGTCACAAACTGTTCAAGCTCAGCTTCAAAACGCTTGGGGTCGAAGGGCTTGGGGCCTGGTCCAGGCTGAGCCGATACAGGCAAAGCCATGACAATGAGCAAAAATATAAATATGACGGGTCTTCTCAACATGCGTAGTCTATTCATTACCGGATACGTAAGCATACATGTCCTCATTATCAATCATCGAGTAGTCGGCCAACTGGTCGATAGTCTTGCTCAACGAGACTTCCTGCGTCGTGCTTGCACTTGCCATAGACTGAGGTGCAGACATATGTTGCTTATGAAGGATTACGCTCAGTCCAAAGACTGCTCCGCAAACGCATGCCGCAGCAAGTGCGCCTGTCCTCCATCTCACAAGCCGACTGCGAGTATGACTCATCGGTATCACCTTGGAGTCGCTCTCCGGCAGACGATTCATCACTTCGGGTACGAGATGCTCGAAATAACCTTCAGGCACCTTGAATCCGGGATTCCTGCCGAACTGTTGTCTTAGATTTCGTTCATCTGTTCTCATATCGTTTTCCTTTCTAATATATAGACGCACTGGGCGACAAAAAGTTTAATCGTGCTTCTGAAAATATTCTGTAATTTTCTTTACTGCGAAATGATAGCTTGCCTTCAGCGCTCCCTCAGAGGTGTTGAGCAGCTTGCTTATCTCAGAGTACTTCATTTCGTCGAAGTAGCGTAGGGTGAATACCATCCGCTGCACTTCGGGCAGAGAGGCAATAGCAGCCTGAAGCTGAGCCTGAGTCTCATCGCCATCGAAGTACTCGTCGGCCATAAGCCGGTTGGCCACTCCCGGATCGTCGTCCGCACTCACAGTAGCCCTCTGTTTCTGCTTACGCAGGAAGTCGAGACTCTCGTTCATCGCGATGCGATAGAGCCACGTGGAAATCTTCGAAGTACCTCTGAAACTGTCGAGATTGTTCCATGCCTTGACGAAGGTGTTCTGAAGAATATCGTCGGTATCCTCGTGGGTCGTCACGACATGACGTATCTTCCAATACAGTGGTTCACCATATTACTTGACAATGAGCGTGAACGCTTCCCTGCGCGTCTCTGGACTGGAGAGCATCTTCAACAGACTATCCTCATCGACTTTCATTACATGTAGTTTTTAAGGTGTCTGAGAATCACTCCATCGTAGCCGTAGACATCAGCACATTCCTCAAAGCGATGATCGGGCCCAGGGAAGAGCGTATAATAGGTGATGAAGAGGGGCACTCGGGGCTCTATCTTCACGCTGTTGATAATCCACTTGCGGTTGAGCGTGTCGGGCTGTTCCTCCGAGGCTACAAAGTCGGGCTCAAGTGGGGCGAGATCAGCTGTGATGGAATAGCGTATCTTCTGAGCTACTTCCTCATCGGGTTTAGGAAGAAGGAAGAGAGCCAGCTCATAGGGCTTTTCCACTCTGATGCAACCATGGGAGACTCCACGGTCTTCACGGCTGAAGACCTCAGGTGCGGACGTATAATGAAGATAGACAGCAAAGTTGTTGTCGAAGCGGAAGATGATTCTTCCAAGGGCATTGCCCTCACCGCCCTCTTGATACACGTAGTAGTCAGTGCTGTTGAGCATCCAGGGACGTATGTCGTGCGGAGATACGCGCTTACCGGTAGACCTCTGAGCAACACCATAGCGATGACGGTGGAAGTAGGCAGGGTCACCGGCATGGCGCAGGATGCTCTTCTCAAGGATGCTCCGCGGAATAATCCATCGAGGGTTGAGGTCAATACGCTTTATTTGGCTCGAGAGCAAGGGGGTCTTGGTCTCTAAAGAGCCGCATCCAATACGCATGGTCAGCCACTCGTCACCGTTGATTGCATAAAGGTGGTAGGACGGAATGTTTACGACGACACATTTCGCGTGGCGGTCGGGTGAATCGGCAAGTCGCCAGCGCGCACGTTCCATGTTGCAAAGAATCCGGTTGCGAGCGTCCTGCGTCCTCGCTTGACGCAGCATGGCCTGCAAGCGGTAGTAGTAGGGATTTGTGGGCTGCGAGGTTCTGAGCAGAACTCCTACACTGTCGTGAGCCAACATACTGAGAGCCTCAGAGAAAAAGCGTGGACCGGGAAGTTGCATTTTCATATCGAAAAGCCTACGATACTTCACGCCGTCGGAATCTTCTTTGAGGACATCGAGCCGGTTAAGTGTGAACCGTGGATTGAAATATCCGAAACGCTGACCTGTGACATAACGAAAAAAAGCCTTCGACAGATGGTATTCGAGCCGGGCGAAGAGCTCATTGATGTTCTGCTCCCTTCCTACCCTCAGCCTCCTAAGATCCTCAAGGTCATTACGCAGTTGGGGCATACAGAACTGTCTGGGGCTGAAGCCCGTAAGGCCGACACTGTCGAGACTGGCTACAAGACTATCCGCACGACAGTCAATGCCATGCCTCGTTATCCACAGGAAAGGCTTACGGTTGCGATAGTAGGCCTTCACTCTAAGGTCGGTCATCGTGGAGTCATCGTCATGCCTGACAAGGGTATCAATGTACGCCCTAATGCGATGAGAGTTCACGCGGAAGTCATCATCGACCATAGCAGCATAACAGTCGAGCGAAAGACTGGTATCGGGATTCCTCACCTTCTTGTGGCAAGCGCTGAGAGCCAATAAGGCGAGGAAACAAAGGATTACTTTGAATGATCGGCTCAAAGCGGGTTACCGGATGGAAATCTTCCTTGCGGTCTTGCCCACCTTTACGATGTAGCAGCCTTTGGGAAGGTTGAGCTGATAGGTTTTGTCGCTGCTTTCAACGCGAACACTCCACACACGCACACCTGCTACATTATATATATACAGCATCTCACCACCGGCATTGCTGACACGGAGCTGCGAACCGGAAACACTGATGTCAATCTGCCCGAATTCGCTTTCCATAGCCTCTAATGAATTTTCTGCCAATGCCGTTACGGGCACTACAAACGTGAGTGAAGCTACAAATAGCAGGGTAAATATCTTTTTCATCATAGTAATCCTTCTTTATTTTATTCGCAAAGTTAAATAAAAACCACGTAAAAACAACCCTTCCGCCGTTGAATTATTTTATTGTTAGCTTTATTTAACATCTACGATCATGCCTTCTTCTGTCAGCATACTATTGGGGAACACTTCCCTGGCCTCCAGGAGTATTCTGGTTTCATCTTCGTAGCGTGCGCTGTAATGGCCAAGCAGCAACTGCCCCACATGGGCGTCGCGTGCTACCGATGCAGCCTGCGCCGCGGTGCTGTGAAAATAAGTATCGGCAAAGTCCTGATGGTCGGAGGCGTAGGTAGACTCATGATAGAGCACGTTCACACCTTCCACCATCTTATGGAGGTCTGGCAGATAGCGCGTATCACTACAATAAGCATAACTTCGCGGTGGGTCGGGGGGAGTCGTGAGCTTGTCATTCGGAATCTTCTCGCCCGCAGCCGTCGTCCAATCGAAGCCTTGACGGATGAGTGGCAGATAGTCAACCGGGACTCCATAGTAGTCGGTCATCTCCCGGTTGACATGTGGCTTCGAGCGTTTCTCTCGGAACAGAAATCCACAGCAGGGCACCCGATGCGATAGTGGCACCGACTCAACGGTGATGCTGCGGTCCTGAAAGATTACCTGGTGAGCAGAAGTGTCGACATCATGGTAGGTAACCTCATAGCCAAGGTCATGGCAGAAGATGTTGACAGCCTTATCAACAACGGGTCCGAGCTCCTTTGGGCCATAGATGCTGAGGGGCGCCGTACGGCCGAGCATGCCTAAGGTTGATATCAATCCCGGCAGGCCGAAGCAGTGGTCGCCGTGGATATGAGAGATGAATACGGCCTGCAGCCTGTTGAACTTCACCCTGCATCGGCGTAGCTGCAGCTGAGTGCCCTCTCCACAGTCGACCATAAACAACTTCTCCCTCACCTCAACCACTTGTGAGGAGGGATTATGCCGCAGTGTCGGCAATGCCGATCCGCAACCAAGGATATGTATTTTGAATGGTTCCAATGTCAAATCGTCTTTAATTTGCCTTTCTGTCTCCAAAGCAAGACTGTATGCCGCGTAAGGAGAGCTATTTCGCACGCTTATAGACGAAGATGCCAGCCTTGTTCTCAAGACTAAGAGAGTCGGGGCCGAGGACATCGATATTGAAAGTGTCACGTCCAAGGAGCAACTTACCGTTGAGAATGCTCCATGAAGTCCAGGGATTGCTCTCAGCCTTCACGTACGACTTCACCTTTCCGCCCTCCTCGATTTCAAAGTTCTTGTCAAGGCTCGTCCACTTACCATAAAGTGTACTGAGATTGACGGCACCGGTAGCCACGAGTTCACCGTCGCTGTTCTTATAGCCCACCACGGCCATACGGTCTCCGGCAAAGAGGCCACCCTTGACTACGGAGCCCTCGCCATTGTCGGTGATATATTCAAGCGTGTCACCCTTGTCGGTGACTATCTGCATGGTAGACATACCGCTGCCCTCACCGCAAACGCCATAGACGGTACTGTCGTTGTCCTCGGCTGTCTGCTCAATGGGTTGCGGCACCACTTGCTTACTGTTCTTCTTGCATCCGGCCACAGCTATCAGCGCTACAACCATGAGCGAAAGTATCCATTTTCTTTTCATAAGATATGTGAGTTTTACTGGGTTCTAATATTATCGTTTACCTAAGGTCAGCCGCCTCAGGGTCTCCGGCCTTCTCCTTCTCTTTTGCCTCATCCCACAGAGCGTCCATCTCTTCTAAAGATAGCGATGAGAGCTGCCGGCCCTTTTCGCGGGCTCTCTGCTCAATGTAGCCAAAACGACGTATGAATTTCTGATTCGTAGACTCCAGTGCATTATCCGGATTGAGATGATAGAGGCGGGCGGCATTGATGACGCTGAAGATGAAGTCGCCAAGCTCCTTGGTGGAGTTCTCGCGGTCGGACTGTGAAAGCGCTTCCTTGAGCTCGCCCAGCTCTTCTTCTACCTTTTGCCACACGTCCTCACGCTTCTTCCAGTCGAAGCCCACGCCACGGGCCTTGTCCTGAATGCGATAAGCCTTTATCATAGAGGGAAGTGAGGCTGGCACACCACTCAGCACGGTCTTGTTGCCGTGGCGCTCCTGCTGTTTCCTTTGCTCCCAGGTTTTCTCCACTGCAGCGGCTGTCTCCGGCTTGTCGCCTCGTGACGCAGGCTGTTCGTCTTTATACACCACCTGACCGCGCTCATTCACTTTGAGTTCTTTGTCAGTGACCGTCCACACGGGCTCTCCGTCGCCTGGTTTGTTGCGCCAGTCAATGAAGTCGTGGCGAAACATCAGCTTGTCGGCCTGTTTGTTGCAAACATCAGCAAGGTCAAACGCTCCTGTCTCTCCGCCCATTATGCCGTAGAGCACCACATGCTCCATCACGTCGCCCAACTCCTTGCAGATGTTGACAAGGTCGTTGTTGACCACAGCATCCGACAGTTCATAAACTTCCTCAATGGTGTTGGGTCGCAGGCTTCCGAAAGTCTGCTTCCTATCCCACGGGCACTCGTGCCTGAGCCTCTCCTGCACATCCAGGAGCCGACCAAAGGCTTTGAGTATTTGCTCTCGCTTGTTTCTTGTTTCCATACTGTTGCAAAGGTATTAATTTCCCTCGTAACGACAAAGAAACTGACCATCTTTTACTTTATTGAGTCCACTTGAAAAAGTCATTTTCACAAAAAATCGGCCTTTGGTTATCAATAAGCTACAAAGCCACAAATCGTGATTTTGGACTATTTCAAGTTGACTCATCATTCAAGTTCCGAAAGTGTGTCTTCCACTGCTGAATGAGGATAAGTAGCGTTAGCTGGTACCAGAAGGGAAAGGTTCAAAGGAAATCAGATGGATTCGAAGCCGTTTTTACAGTTTGGTATAGTAATCATGAGAGCACAGACTGCAAGGAACCCATTTACGGGAGTTAGATAGCTGAAATCGCATTGCACACTTGTTTGGCTTCGGCCCGAAAAAGCGTA
>OMVH01000022.1 GCA_900314365.1 uncultured Prevotella sp.
TATTTAACGCCCATTTTTTCGTATCAAAAATCAAAGTTTTCCATTGCACACTCTCTCCATTTGGAGCTCTCCTGCCCTGAAAATAATCGGAACCAACGTGCAAGAAACTATCACTCGAAAAAAGCATAAGCTCTTGCTTAACTTGAATGATGTGCTGTCCTACTCGTCCCTCTCAAGGGTAATACGAATAACGGAGCGGGTGGAGGGACCTACGCGGAAACGATTGTCGGTGCGCAACAAGGGTAGCCAGACAATGCGTCCACCAGCCTCTGTGACTACCAACTGCCGGCGCCTCTCAAGAATTGACAGCTTGCAGTCGGTAAGGAAGTCGCTCACTAATTTGGACCCCTTCATTCCGAATGGCACGAAACGGTCGGCCTTGGCACAAGGGCGCACTGTGAGAGGCCACACTACGGCATCGGCGTCAACACAAGCCGAGGCTGGGTCAGTACTGATGTGTGCCCCCTGCTCTACCGTCACTCTCAGTTTTACACCGTCAGACAAGACGTAGATACCAGGTTCGGGAATACACAGACTTTGTAACGAGACTACCCTCTCGGCCAGACAGAGACAGTCGCTGCCAATAGCAACCTCAAACTGCTCCGACTGCCAGTACTGTCCAGCGCTGCGTGGACTGTCGCCCTCACGGATACTCCTAATGGTGACAAAGATGTTCTCCGTCTGCGCCGGTGTAAAACCATAGCCATGCAGCAGATACCAGACAATGTACTCATGGGTTATGGCCTGTAAAGGGAAAGTTCTTACCGTCCCGGTCTTGCCCCTCCATTGGAAGTCGCGCTGCATGTAACTATCAAGCAGACAAGCAGCATCGCTCAACCGTCGGGCCGTAGCGTCCACATTCTCCCTAACGGCCGGATTGAGACGTTCAAGAAGAGGGAGCACGTCAAGACGGACGATGTTGCGCTGCACGTCGTCCACCAGATTGGTACTGTCGGTAACATAATCCTGCCCAAGGAACTGAAGGTATTCAAGTATTTCCTTACGGCTGATACAAAGAAAAGGACGCAGCACATGTCCACTTTCGGCCGCAATGCCCGTGAGGCCATGTATGCCCGTTCCCCTGACGAGATTTATAAGAACAGTCTCCACACTGTCGTCACGATGGTGGGCCACACAGATGCCATCGGCTTGAATGTCACGCCGAAGCTGCTCGAAATAACGGTAGCGCAGCACGCGCGCAGCCATCTCTATGCTTACCTTATGAAGCGAAGCATAGGTCCTGGTATCGAAATGGGCAAGATGTACAGGCACCTGCTCACGCTCACAGAGCCGACGGCAGAAAGCCTCATCACGGTCGGATTCGGCACCTCGAAGACGGAAATTGCAATGGGCAGCTTCGACGCTAAATCCTGCCTTTCTGAGGAAAAGCAGCAAAGCTACACTGTCGGCACCCCCGGAAAGTGCTACTAAGTATCGGCCATTCCTTTTGAGTAGACGGTTCTGGCGAATGAAAACTTCAACCTTTCGTTGCAGAGTTGGCTGTGTCATTCCACATAGAGCACGAGTCCTTTCAGGTACTCGCCTTCCGGATGATAAATATTAATAGGGTGGTCGGCAGGTTGATGCAGTTGATGCAGAATGCGCACTTTACGACCTGTCTGAGCGGCAGCTGTGAAGATGGCATTGCGGAAATTGTCCTTCGTCACCACCTGCGAGCAACTGAACGTGAAAAGAATACCACCCTTACGGATACGCTGCAATCCCTTCACATTCAGACGCGTATAGCCTTTCAAGGCATTGTGTAGGGCTGCCCTGTGCTTGGCAAAGGCTGGCGGGTCGAGAATGATGAGGTCATACTTGTCGTCGCTGGCATCAAGGAATTTGAAGGCATCCTCACAAAAAGCCTCATGCCTGCGGTCGCCGGGGAAGTTCATCTCTACATTGCTGTTGGTGAGTTCAATAGCCTTGGCACTACTGTCCACAGAATGTACTATGCGGGCACCGCCTCTCATAGCATAGACCGAAAAGCCTCCTGTGTAGCAGAACATATTGAGCACAGAACGGCCCTTGGCATAGCGTTCAAGCAAGCTGCGATTCTCACGTTGGTCGACAAAGAAACCGGTCTTCTGACCCTTGAGCCAGTCAACATGGAATTTCAGACCGTTCTCCACAGCCACATCGACTGTAGTGCCTCCAAAAATGAAGCCATTCTCTTCGTTGAGTCCCGCCTTGTAAGGTAATGTGGTCTCACTCTTATAGTAGACACTCGTTATTCTACCTTCCATGACTTCCACAAGTGCTTCACACACCTTCTGTCTGCTCATGTGCATGCCCACGCTGTGCGCTTGCATGACAGCAGTATCACCATAACAGTCAATGACAAGTCCCGGCAAATTGTCGCCTTCACCATGCACCAACCGGTAGGTGTTGTTTAAAGGGTTACAGGCAATGCCGAGCGCCATGCGCATGTCGAGCGCGCTCTGCAGGCGACTGCGCCAAAAGTTGCCGTCGATAACGATGTCGCGGAACGACAGCACACGCACCGCAATAGACCCTATCTGATAATGACCCACAGCAATGAAATCGCCTGTCGCAGTGAGAACTCTTACTACGTCGCCTTCTTTCACGCCGTCATCAATATGTTGGATTGCACCTGAAAACAGCCAAGGATGGAAACGCAAAAGGCTTTCCTCCTTGCCCTTCTTTAGGATTACGCTTTTATACATATTATATTATTTCAACTTGCAGCATTAATCTTATGTCCAGCCTCACTCCCCTTCTCCGATCCTTCGTCCACAGTCACCAGTTCGTAGTCGCCTGTCGACATCAGTCTCATAAGCTCCTCGTAAATCTTGATGCAGGCCCAGGCGTCAGTGGCAGCATAGGCCTTTTGCTTGGAGTCAAGGACATCGGCATCCCAGTTGGTGAGTCGTTGCCGTTTACTGATTTTTTGATGAAAGAGGTTTGCATACAACTTCTGCAAACTGAGGTCCTCGATGCCTATCTTACCAACAAGGTTCTGGAGATCAATGAAGAGCCCCGGCTCAAATGGTGTCCGGCGATGAAGCGACAAGAGGTCGTCATGCCATGAGAGTCCCACCATGGGCACCTTCGTGTTCTCGAGCAGCCGCTTGATGTCGGGAGTAATACCGGTGTCGTTGAGCCGAAAGAGAAAACAGGTGTCAATGGTCGACACCTGCAGAAGCGACACCTTATGGTTCTGTCCCTTCTTAAACGAGGGCCTTGTCTCCGTGTCCACGCCCAGTAAACTGGCACTAAGCAGATAGTCAACAGCCTTCTTAGCCTCAGCTGCATTGATAACGACAAATATACGGCCTGGGAAAATCACTTGGGGCAAAGATGGAATAGCCTTCTTGTCAAACTTGTTATATATTATCTTCTTCATTGCGGTCTGCATTCTCGATGCAAAATTAGAAAAAAAAACGATAAGGGATAGCCGTTTCTGACTTTTTCTCATTATTTTTGCATTGACTTAAGTAGAGAGGTTAGAGTAAAAAGAAGCATGACAAAGAAAAAGTCCGCACGCAAGCCTAAGAATCTAGGCGAAGCGGTAGGGTTCCATAATAAACTTAGTAGTGAGGTGACAGACTTTCTTCTCGGACTGGTACTATTGTGCCTGTCGGTGTGTGTCATCATTGCTATGATTTCTTATTTCAGTACGGGCGCAGCCGATCAAAGTATCCTCGAGGACCTCAGACCGGGCGAATGGCTCAATACAGGCAGGGAGTTCGCTAACTATGGAGGCAGTCTTGGTGCCATTATCTCCTATATACTTATCGACCGGAACTTTGGTATTCCCGCTTTCCTCATCCCTGCATTCCTTATCCTTGTCAGCGTCCGGCTTATGGGTGCCTACAAGAAGCTGAATCTGTGGAAATGGTTTCTCGGTATGGTGGTGGTGATGATATGGAGCTCTGTGACCTTTGCCAAATTCCTCACTCCCATCTGCGGCAACCTGGTATTCAATCCTGGCGGTGACCATGGTCTTTTTGTGGTGCAGCGCCTTGAGGACATGGTAGGCCCTCCCGGACTCACAGCCTTGCTGATTATCGTAGCCGTCGTGTTCCTTACTATACTCAGTGCCGAGACTATCACGGTTATCCGTAAAGCGCTTAACCCCGTGGGCTATCTGTCGTCGAAAATAAAATTCGTGGTGACCAATCGCCCCAGCGACCCGCTGCAACCAGAAATAATAACAGATGAAGAACCCGTAGCAGAAGACAACAACAAGGAAGACGATGCAGAGGAGACCTCCCCTGTCATCGACCTTACCCAATCTCCCTTACCACCCAAGCCTGCAAAGGAGACTCCTGCTCCCCCACAGCCGGCCGAGAATGTACAAGAGGAGACGCTGAAGGTGGAAGCCGTCCACGATGAAGAGAAGGCTAAAGGCAAAGAACTCACCATAGAGGAGGTAATGAAGACTCCCATTAACCCCAAGGAGCCTTTCACGAACTACAAATACCCAACGCTCGACCTGCTAAAGCACTACGACAACGACGGTAAGCCTGAAATTGACATGGAAGAGATAAAGGCTAATAACGCACGTATCGTAGAGGTTCTCAACAGTTTCGGAGTTCAGATTCGCGAAATCAAGGCTACCGTAGGACCTACCATTACACTCTATGAGATTACGCCTGCCGAAGGTGTGCGCATATCGAAGATTCGCAACTTGGGCGACGATATCGCTCTTAGCCTCTCAGCTCTCGGTATACGTATCATTGCTCCTATTCCTGGCAAAGGCACTATTGGTATAGAGGTGCCTAACAAGAAGAAGAACATTGTCTCCATGGAGAGTGTGCTCAACTCGCGCAAGTTCCAGGAAACAACAATGGAGCTGCCCATTGCTCTTGGCAAAACCATCACTAACGAAGTGTTCATGGTCGACCTTGCCAAGATTCCACACCTCCTTGTAGCTGGTGCCACAGGACAGGGTAAATCGGTAGGCCTCAACGCCATCATCACATCCCTGCTCTATAAGAAGCATCCCAATGAACTGAAGATTATCCTCATCGATCCCAAAAAGGTGGAATTCAGTGTCTACTCGAAGATAGCCGACCACTTCATGGCCGGCGTAGAGGACAATTTGGATGAGCCCATCATTACTGACGTGAAGAAGGTCGTCAAGACGCTCAATTCACTGTGCACGCTCATGGACCATCGATACGACCTGCTTAAACAGGCAGGAGCACGCAACATCAAGGAGTACAACCGCAAATTCATCAACCACCAGCTCAATCCTAACGACGGTCACGAGTTTATGCCCTACATTGTGGTCATCATCGATGAGTACGGCGACCTCATTATGACGGCCGGCAAGGAAATAGAGCTGCCTATTACGCGTATAGCCCAGTTGGCGCGCGCTGTCGGCATCCATATGGTGATAGCCACTCAGCGTCCTACCACGAATATCATTACAGGTAGTATCAAGGCTAACTTCCCCGGACGCATTGCTTTCCGTGTAGGCTCCATGATCGACTCACGCACCATTCTCGACCGTCCCGGTGCCAATCAACTCGTAGGACGCGGTGACATGCTCTACCTCAACGGCGGTGAACCTATCCGCGTACAATGTGCTTTCATTGACACGCCCGAAATCGAGCGCATCAATGACTACATCGCAAAGCAATCAGGTCCTGTAGAACCTCTCATTCTGCCCGAGCCCGCAAATGAAGATTCTGACGACGGTGGTGGCTCGGCCGGCGGAAGCATCAGCCACATCGATCCGCTATTCCGCAAGGCCGCACAAATCATTGTCTACTCCAATATGGGTTCTACGAGCAAGCTTCAAAGAGAGCTCGAAATCGGCTACAACCGCGCCGGACGCATTATGGACCAATTGCAGAAGGCCGGCATTGTGGGACCGGCACAAGGTGCAAAGCCTCGCGATGTACTGGTGCAGGATGAGAACACGCTCAACACGATTCTCAGCACCCTCGGTGCCTGAGACCGAATATTGGAAGAAATACATCAAACATATATAGCTATTAGTTCATCATGTTTCAATCAGTATTTTATTCATTCGGCAAATCCACTGCCTACAGACCGAGGCCTTTGACAGTATCGATCATTCTCCTCGCTCTCTTGCTCACTAATCCGACGTATTCTGCCACTGAGAATGCAGCTCTGCTTGCATCTCCGACAACCACTATCCAACAGAATGCGAACAAGGCCCGAAAAGTACTCGACCGGACAGCTGCCGTAGTGGGCCACAAAGGCGGAGCAAGTGCCTCCTTCTCTATTACTGGAGCAAAGATAGGTACCACATCTGGTACGATAGCCATTAAGGGCAATAAGTTCCGAGCCATTACTCCCAAAGCAATGGTGTGGTTCAACGGCAAGACGCAATGGACCTACATGAAGCAGACCAACGAGGTGAACATCTCCACCCCCACACAAGCCCAACAGATGCAAATGAATCCCTACACTTTCATCTCGATGTATAAGAGCGGCTATAACCTGAGCCTGACCACCAAGGGCGGTAACTACCAAGTACACATGAAGGCCAAGAACAGCGGACGCTCGGTGAAGGAAGCCTATATCCTTATTAACAAGAATACCTATACTCCTTCACAAGTAAAAATGCTTCAAGGCGGCCATTGGTTCACCATCAGCATCAGAAACTTCCGGGCCAAGGCTCAGAGCGACGCTACCTTTGTGTTCCGTTCGAAAGACTTCCCCAAAGCAGAAATCATCGACCTGAGATAACCATATATGAGCACTACCACTGCCATCTCCCTCCGTCGCCGTCTGTGGCTTTGTCTTGAAATCACAAGGCAACGCCGTCTCTCGGCCCGTCGCAATCCCAGCTTCCGACAGAACCAGACAGCCAAAGTCATTTTTGCTATCGGTGCCGTTCTCAGCATCCTCTATCTGATATTCATTGCTGTGCTGCTGGCTTTGGCTGTTGGCAGTGATTCCTCTACCAGTGCCCCGGGAGTTCTTTGCGGAGTAATTCCGGTTTTCATTGCCTGCGACATGTTCATGCGCTTCATGTTGCAGAACCCGCCGGCGATGTTGGTGCGTCCCTACCTGCTGTTGCCCATTCCCCGGCGCATCTGTGTCGATGCGTTCGTTGGCGCCTCCGTACTATCAACGGGCAATTTAGTCACGCAGGCCTTGGTCACTCCTTACGTGCTCATGGCAGTAGTCTTCTCGTCTGGTGTTATCCCAGCCTTGCTGCTGATATTGTTCTTTTGGATGCTCTCAGTGCTTTGCAATCAGCTCGTTGCCATTATACGAGTCATCATCGACCGCAACTTCTACTGGATTCTTCTGCCGGTAGCCATAGGCGCATTTCTGCTGTACCCGCTCTTCATTGGTCCTGAAGCCGGAATCAACTCACTGATGGACACCTATTCCACTATAGGATTCATGTTGGGCGACAGTAATCCTCTCCCTGTGCTCGTACTGACGGCACTCCTCGTTGGGGCTGTTCTGCTCAACAGGGAGTTACAGTTCCGTGAGGTTTTAAGTGAAGTTGTCCGTACTGACAAAAAGCCCTCGTCCACAGCTAAATGGAGTGCAGTATTCTTAGGCCGCAACAGTCTGACCGGTATCTACCGCCAGCTCATTGCTAACACTTACATGCGCTGTAAGAATCCTCGCAAGAGTCTGATCACTACGTTGGGCCTCATACTTGTCTTTGTACTGATTTCCGCCTTAACTACCATCTACGACTCCTCGGGTTCGGATTATTTCTGGTGCCTCTACAACTATCTGCTCATCGCCATCGTTCTAAGTAACAGCATCACAGGGTTCGAAGGCAATTATTTCGACTTCCTTGCTGTCCACAGGGAGAATGTACTGATGTTGCTCAAAGCCAAGTACCAGCTCTGCTGTCTGATGCAACTGTTGCCTTTCCTCTTGATGCTTATACCCGTAGTAGCTGGCAAATGGCCTCTCTTCATGGTGGTTGCCTTAGGCATCTTCACTTGTGGCCCCGTTTACTGCCTGAGTTTCCAGATGGCCGTCTACAACAAACAGACCATGCCCCTCAACGCTTCAATCGCCGGCGGACGTCAACAGAACAGCTATCTCAATATCATCATCAGCCTCGCCACCTTCGGTATTCCCTACGCACTGAATGCCCTGCTGCAAGCCATTGCGGGCGACAGTGTGGCCTACAGCATTGAGCTCGTACTGGGCTTGCTGTTTATCGTCACTCATGACCTCTGGCTACGTAATATCTACCATCGGATGGCAGCACGACGCTACACCCTGTTGCAAGGATTCAGAAGCTCCAAAATGTAGATTCGTACTCCTCCTGCCTTCGGGCAACGCATCCCTACCTATTTAAATATATAAGATATGGAAATTAAGAACGCCCTGTTCACACTCTCCTCCCCCACCGTTTCCAAGTGCCCGACCGACAACAAGCCGGAATACGCTTTCATCGGTCGCAGCAATGTGGGCAAGTCGAGCCTCATCAACATGCTCTGCAACCATAAGGGGCTCGCCAAAACCTCGGCCACACCGGGCAAGACACTCCTCATCAATCACTTCCTCATCAACGGCGAGTGGTATCTTGTCGACTTGCCAGGTTATGGCTACGCCAAGAGGTCAAAGACCATGCAGGAGAAGCTAAGCCGCATGATAACGTCCTACATCCTTCAGCGCCAACAACTTGTCAATGTGTTCGTGCTCATTGACGTGCGCCACGACCCTCAGGCTATCGACCGTCAGTTCATCGACTGGCTCGGTGAAAGCAGTATTCCCTTTACCATCATCTTTACCAAAGCCGACAAGCTCGGTCCGGTAAAAGGACGCCAACAGGCCGCGAAGTGGATGGAATCGCTCAAGGACAGATGGGAGGAACTGCCTCCTTACTTCGTCACAAGTTCCGTAACCAAGGGCGGACGCGACGAGGTACTCGACTACATAGACAAGATAAACAAGGAAATAAAAGATTGAAATACCGTCTGCACCTCCACGGTGCACAACACACAGTCCTCTAATAACACACGCTGACATGCAACCAATTCTCGACGTTCAGAATCTGACCAAGTCGTTCGGTGCCGATGTACTCTTCCACAACCTTTCGTTCTCCATCTCCGAGGGACAAAAGGTGGGCCTCATAGCTCGCAACGGAGCTGGCAAATCAACTCTGATGTCCATTCTCAATGGCATTGAGGGATGCGACTCCGGAAACATTATCTTCAAGAACGATCTCCGCATCGGTTATCTTGAGCAGACCCCAGCCTATAATCCAGAGGAAAGTGTACTCGATGCCTGCTTCAATCATCACGGCGATCCAGAAAAGGTACTACGAGCCAAACAAATACTCACCCAACTGAAAATCGGCGACCTCTCACAGCGTATGGAAGAACTCAGCGGTGGACAGCGCAAACGCGTAGCACTGGCCAACGTCCTCATCACGGAACCCGACTTCCTCATGCTCGACGAGCCTACCAACCATCTCGATCTTGAAATGATTGAATGGCTCGAAGGATGGCTGACGCGCTCCACACTCACCCTGCTCATGGTGACCCACGACCGATATTTTCTGGACAACGTGTGCAGCGTGATTCTTGAGCTCGACGACCAGACCATCTACACCTACCGGGGCAACTACAGCTACTATCTCGAGAAGCGACAGGAACGTCTCGATAACCGACGGGCAGAAATAGCACGCGCCAACAATCTCTACCGCAAAGAGCTTGAGTGGATGAGACGTATGCCACAAGCCCGTGGCCACAAGGCCCGCTATCGCGAGGATGCTTTCTACGAACTCCAGCAGCGCGCCCATCAGCGTGTGGAGGAAAGGCAGATGAGGCTTAAATCAAGAGGAGTCTACATAGGCTCAAAGATTTTTGAGTGCAACTACGTGTCGAAGGCATGGCCCAACGGCCCCGTGATATTGAAGGACTTCTACTACAACTTCGCACGCTTCGAGAAGATGGGCATAGTGGGCAATAACGGCACCGGAAAGTCGACCTTCGTGAAGATGCTCCTCGGACTCGTAAAGCCCGATTCCGGAAACTTCGATATCGGCGACACCGTGCGCTTCGGTTATTTCTCACAGGACGGTCTGCAGTTTGACAAGCAGCAGAAGGTCATAGATATCATCACCGACATTGCCGAATACATCGACCTTGGAGGAGGGCGCCACTTGACGGCCACACAATTCCTCCAATACTTCCTCTTCACTCCTGAACAGCAACACAACTATGTCTACAAGCTAAGCGGGGGCGAGCGGCGCAAGCTCTACCTCTGTACGGTACTGATGCGCAACCCAAACTTCCTCGTTCTCGACGAGCCTACCAACGACCTCGACATCCCGACTCTGCAGGTGCTTGAAGAGTACCTAGAAGACTTTCCGGGCTGTGTCATCGTAGTAAGCCACGACCGCTACTTCATGGACAAAGTAGTCGACCATCTGCTTGTCTTCAAGGGCAACGGCATCATCAAGGATTTTCCCGGCAACTACACTCAGTATCGCGAATGGGCTAAACTCGTGGCCAAGAGCGACATGGAAGGCAAGGAGAAGGAACAGCGAAAGCCTAAAGTCAGCTACAGACATGATGAGCGCCGACGCATGACTTACAAAGAGAGACGCGAGTTTGAGTCGTTAGGCAAGGAGATTGAAGCTCTTGAAAACGAGAAAAAACAAATAGAAGCCGACCTCTGCAGTGGCAAATTATCAGTAGAGGAACTCACGGAGAAAAGCAAGAGGCTTCCGATTCTCAACGAGGAACTCGACGCAAAAGACATGCGCTGGCTGGAACTCTCTGAACTCGAATAAGCTGCACCGCCCAGCTCCGTTAACCGCCCGTTCGGGCACTGCATGAATGCTGATATCAAGGATGTTCGCGAAAAGGCATAAAAAAAGGAGTACCGCTGTACTCCAACCTTGTTAACCTTAAATCTAATA
>OMVH01000008.1 GCA_900314365.1 uncultured Prevotella sp.
CAACTTCAACCGCGCCTTCAAGCAGGTGATGGGCATGCCGCCATCGGAGATGAGAAGGAAGCAAGGAAACATATAAGACAAGAAAAACTATCTTATATATAGAGAATCATGGATTTATCAAAGAAAGACAGAAGGCTCTGCCGTGAGTTCGTCCATAAGTGTTAGGAACTGGAATGTGAGCAATTTGTAAAGGAGTTGCAAAAGGAAGCCGCAAAGCCGATTCCTTTAGCCGAACTCAATGCCCCCCTACAGCGAGGAGAATGGGCGGAGCGGTGAAGGGCCTTGGCACAAACGCTACATTCAACTATAGCTTTTCAATATCTTCTACTGACATTCCGGTTACCTTTGCAATGGTCTCCAATGGCAGGCCCAAAACTTTCATTGCCTTGGCATTCTTTATCTTCTCTTCAAGCGCGCCTTGTTCAATACCTTTCTTAAGCCCCTTTAGCTCAGCAGTATCAAGGACATTCTTCATGTCACGATAGACCTTTAAGCTGTCTTCATAATCTTGGCGTTCTTCGGGGGTATATTTGGCTCCCCCCATTTCCTCAATATCCTGTATGCTTCTGTCTGTCATGTCTTTGCTCATTTAAATGTTCCACCTGCAAATATAGAAATTGTTTAGAATACCTGCAAATTTTTAAGGCCGATAGTTCGCAATTCACTAAAAGAAAAGTTGTTGAATGCCGTCAAAGGACAGACTCATAAAACATGTGCTTTGGCTTTCTCCTGCGAAAATGGTAAGTTTGCCGGTAATTAATATAACATCTCTCTTCGCTAAACTTCGTAACTTTGCATCCGTTCGACGGAGTACTGTATTGAGAGTACTGGAGTATTTGCCCTATAATACTGGAGTAATTTGTTTGAGATACTGGAGTATTTTTCAAGCGGTACTGGCAATTCGCTGTAGTTTAACGCTTTTGGTTGACTACTTTGAGTCTTATTATTAATGTTGGTTAACCCAGTTAAACATTATTTTTATATTTGGTTGATACGTCTGTCTATGTCTTTAGTTCATTTCGTCTCACCATTGCTCCGAGTGAGAGGCTAAAGAAAATCATGGACGAAAATCACTGTCGCGTAAAATTGCACCTGCGGTGCATAAAATGATATAGCCGTAAGGTTCCGTCTCGTAAGAAAAAGACTATCAGCAACTCAATCTATGGAGCAGTTACGCATTGGCGAAGTCAGGAGAATCCCGGCTTTTTGTTGCAGGAAACATTGAGGGCTATTATTGTTTGGACCTAAAGTGAATTCTCTGCGACAGACAGACTTCTGATTGCGGCCGGAGCGATGGCAGTGCACAGCAAATTTCATGTTTACAGTTAGGGGCAGCTTCGTTTTTTCTTCGAGAAATAAAACAAAGTGCTCCCTTTTGCCTCAATTTGGAGATAATTTCCTAATTTTGTATCAGAAAACTAAAAGCATAAAATGAAATCAGCAAGAATCCTCTTCCTGTCGCTGCTCTGCTTCCTGCTCTCAGTGCCGGGAATTGTAAGGGCCGGCGACAGCCCGAAACGTGAGTTCCGCGGTGCGTGGATACAGTGTGTCAATGGTCAGTTCCAAGGTTTGAGTCCCGCCGTCATGCAGCGCACCCTCCGTGAGCAACTCGATGAGCTGCAGCGCGACGGCGTCAACGCCATCATCTTTCAGGTGCGGGCCGAGTGTGATGCTCTCTATCCCAGCAGAATTGAGCCCTGGAGCAAGTTCCTCACGGGTACTCAGGGCCGTGCGCCACAACCTTACTGGGACCCTCTGCAATGGATGATAGACCAGTGCCACAAGCGCGGTATGGAACTTCACGCCTGGATTAACCCTTATCGTGCAAAGACCAAGGGCACCACGCAGCTTGCCTCCAACCACATAGCTGTAACCCACCCTGAGAGAGTGTTCTCCTACGGGGGGCTCTTTGTGCTCAATCCCGGCATTCCTGCCAACCGCGACTACATCTGCCGGATTGTGGACGACATAGTGAGCCGCTACGATGTCGACGGCATCCATCTTGATGACTACTTCTACCCCTACCCTTCGCCCGGATTATCCATTCCCGACGACAGAACCTATTCGCTCTATAACAGCAAGCATATCAGCAATATTGCCGACTGGCGCCGCGACAATGTTGATGAGCTCATGCGTCAGCTTTCTGTTTCCATCCACCGGATAAAGCCTTGGGTGAAGTTCGGAGTGTCGCCTTTCGGTATCTACAGAAACCGCAAGAATTCGCCTGAGGGCAGTGCTACCAACGGACTGGAATGCTACGGCGACCTCTATGCTGATGTGCTGAAATGGGTGAACAACGGATGGGTGGACTACTGTGTGCCTCAGCTCTACTGGGAGATTGGCAACCGGGCAGCCGACTACGAGACGCTCATTAAATGGTGGAACCAATACGCTTCCAACCGGCCGCTCTTCATAGGTGAGGATGTTGTGAGGACCACTAAGGCGGCCGACAGGAAGAATCCTTCTGTTAATCAGATGCCTGCCAAGCACCTTCTGCATCAGCAAATGAATAATGTCCAGGGTACTGTGCTCTGGTATGCCAAGGCTGTTGCCGACAATGTGGGCAACTATGGTCATGTGCTTCGCGATGCATATTGGCGTTACCCCGCCCTGCAGCCTCTCATGCCCTTCATTGACAAGAAGGCACCCAAGAAGCCCAAGAAGCTGAAGCCTGTTTGGACCAGCGACGGCTTGGTGCTGTTCTGGACAAAGCCTAAGGGTAAGCACTGGGGCGACGAGGTGAGACGGTATGTGGTCTATCGCTTTGCCGAAGGCGAGAAGGTGAATCTTGACGATGCCTCGAAGATAGTGGCCGTGACCAGCGACACTTTCCTGAAGCTACCCTATTCCGACGGCAGTCGAAAGGCAACCTACGCAGTGACCTCGCTCGACCGCATGAGCAATGAGAGCAAGGCTGCAAAGAAGAAGGTGAAACTCTGAGGAACGACGGTGCCGGCCTTTACTCCTTCATCAATTGATCGAAGAAGTTGTCGAGGTCGGCATCCAGGCCTTTCATGATGTCGCCACCGAGAATTACGGTGTCGTCGTCAGCCAGGTAGAGTTCGGAGAGATTCTCCTTGTCCTCGTCCTCAAGCACGAAACTGAAAGGCTTCATGAGGCTCATAGCGTCGATGCTCTCGTGCTGCTTCTTCAGTTCGCTGCGCAGCACTGCCGCCACCTGATTATAGAAATCATCGTCTTTCGAGTCAATCCATTGCTCAACGACACAGCGCGTTATCTCGTTGTCATCGTCGTCGTAGGCTATCATGTCGCCGCTGTCCTGAGCCACGCGTACGTGGATGTCCGTGAGGACGGGGTCGGCTGTAGCCGGGAACTTCTGTTCCACTTTCTTGATGAAACGTTCAATTTGCTGAATGGTTTGCTCGGATGGTTTCATATTTTGACTTGATTTGCTATCGTGATACAAAAGTAGTGTTTTTAAGTTTACTTGCAAAGAAAATCCGGGAATAATTTTTCTGCATCGGCTTTTCTTTTCTTTTTTCCTCCACTCTTGATGAGGGATATCGCTGTAGAGATCATCATAGGGCCCGGTGAAAAAGAAAGAAGGCCCGCGACAATATGCCGTAAGCCTTCTGTCTCATTGTAGCTCTCTCTCTCTGTAGTGACCCGTTCAAAGGAGCAATTCCTTGACGGCCTGGTCGAGCATCTGTTGAGTCATTGCGCCAACGTTCTTGGTGGGCTGACCCTTCATTGGGACAAACAGGATGGTGGGAATCGACTGTACGCCGAACAGCGCTGCGAGTTCCTCCTGCTTATCCACATCAATCTTATAAACATCAATCTTCCCGTCGTATTGTCCCGCAATGGCCTCCACGGCCGGAGCCGTTGCCTTGCAAGGACCACACCATGTGGCGTAGAAGTCAATGACAGCGGGCCTGTTGCCCTCGAAAACCCACTCGTTGGGGTGATTCGCGTAGTCAAACACGAGTTTCTTGAATTCCTCTGCGTTCAGTTCCTTTACTTTCATCTTTTTATTCTCCTTCTTTATAAGGTTCTCACTGTTGTTTGTGTTGCTCTTCTGAGCCGTTGTCGGTGTGCAGCCGAAAGCCATCACCATGAGGGCCACAGCGGCAGACACGCGTAATCTCTGTTTTCTGTTCATAATATAAAGCCGTTATAGTCCTTTCCTAAGGAAACTGTTGCAAAGTTACATTCAAATTTCTGAACTAACAAATTTCCTTGGGAAAATAAATGTTAAATAAACTAA
>OMVH01000133.1 GCA_900314365.1 uncultured Prevotella sp.
GGCCAGCTCCACGGCCTCGGCCGGGAACGACTCGTTGCCTATCGTGAGTGTGGCCTCATAGCTGCCGGCTTCCTCTTTCTTGTCGTTAGCATTCTTGATGGATGCCTTCACCGAAATCTCCTCGTTGACCGTAGCTGTCTTGGGAGCTTCGAGCGAGGTGACCTGGATGTTGTGAGCGAGCTTCACCTCATGGAAACCATAGAGATTGTCGAGATGGACACCTCCGGCCTCGAAAGCCAGATAACATCTGCCGGTAGGAATACCTTTCAGCGTGAAGGTCTTCAGAGCGTAGTTGCTGTCCCAGCTCATGCCTATGACTTCGTCGCTGAAGTGGTTCTCGGCAGCCGTTGTGTCGTTGTCGTTAATCGGTTTCACAAGGCTCCAGTGGGTGGCGTCGTTACTGTAATAGACATTCAGATAGGAGCGGCGGCTTATCTTTCCGGCTTGGAACGAGAAAGTCTCACCCTTCTTCACGTCGAGAGGAGGTGTCACAAAGCGAGCCTTGTCGTCGACCTCATTTTCCTGGACACAACGGCTGTTGTTGGCTATGCCTGCACTGAGCGGCCAGGTGGAAATGGTCCATCCGCTGCCAGCATTGAACGTCGGTGGGATGATGCCGCCTTCAAAGTCGACGTACCACTGGGTGGAGTCGATGACGGCTCCTTTGAGATGAAGATGGAAGTCGGCGAGCTCGTCCATCTTGAACACTGCCATACCTTCCTTGTTGCCTGGGGTGCTGTTGTCGAGAATGATGCCTAACGTGTCGCTCTCGTGAGCCTTCACGGTCAGTGGAGCCTTGCCGTCAAGCAGGAATCCCTCGGGAAGCGTGATGCTGGTGATGTGGAGAGCCTTTGCACCGGCATTTGAAATGATGAACTTGCGCTCCTGGCGGCTCTTGGTCATGCCAAAGTCAATGAGAGCGCTGTCGCTGATAGAGGTGAGGGCGCTGGCCGCAGAATCGCGCAGGGCGAACATGGGTGCGTAGGCGATGGGCTTTACGCGGGCCGCGAAACCGTAGGTGCCGGAGACATTCTCGCGAAGGATGAATGAGGACGACTCACCGGTTGGATAGTCCTTGATGTTGAGTGTGGTGCTGATGGGCACCGTGTCTTTCTGATTGACAGACAGAGGTTTCGCAATTGGGAACTCAGCCACAGCCGTGGAGTCATCTTTCCTCAGCAGTGTCAGCGAATAGCCTTTGTCGCCCGGCTTCAGGTCGAGCATACCGGTGTTGGTGATGACGGCCTTGCACTGTAGTGTGAAATTGCCGTCGGCATCAGCGTCGACGGTATAGTTGGTGACCTGTTCTACGTCCGTGATGGTGAGAGCGGGCTTCTTTACTATCGAAGCCTTTTCGGCCGTGAAGTTGTCCATGAAGAGATTGTTGCCACGGATGCCGATGCGCGTACCTGCCGGTATGCCGGTCATGGTGACTTTGCTCCATGCGTCTTCATTGATGACTGTGTCGGTGGTGAAAGCGATGGTGTCGCCCTTGACGAACTTTCCGTCGTCACCGGTCACCTTGAAGAAGCGGATGGAAGTGTCGTAGCTCTTCAGACCTTTAATCATCAGTGTCACTTTGCCTTCTACGGCAGGAGTGACGAGCAGGTCGTTGGCTGAGTAGGACTCGTAGAAGGATGAAAGTTCCTGACTGCCCACCGAGATGCAAGGTGAGCCGTCGACGCCCGACGCCTCCCGATAGTAATAGTCGACGTAAGCCGAAGAGTAGTAGCCTTCGTACTTGTCGACAAGATGGCCCCAGCCTTTGGGAGCCCAGTTGTGGTCGAGTGACGAGTAGTTCGACTTGTTCGCAATCGTAAAGTCGTAAGTGTAGTTTTGCACTTCCTCGGTTACTTGCGAGAAGGCAGGCGATAAGCCCGTCACCAGACCCAACAGCATGAGTAAAGAAATGATTCTTCTCATAAGCAATTGTGATTATGGGTTAATTATAATAAGGTGTTCTCATCAGCGCTTGATGATTTTTCTCACGCTTCCGTTTTTCTCCTTCAACAAGTAGATGTTCCTGCTGTTATTCTTTTGGAGCGCGGAGGCCGGAACCCGACGACCTTGCAGGTCGAACAGCTCCTCAACACCGTCGGTGTCGGGGCGTGTAGAATGTATGTCCGTGGTACCCATCTCGACGATGTGGGCGAAGGCTCTTCTCCATCCTGCGTCGGTCTCATAGCTCTGCTTGGTGCCTTGTGGCACGTAGAGCACAGCTTCGTGGGGAATGGCAGTGAAGGTGGAGTCGTCCCACAGTATTTGGTCCAACCGGGGAGGAGTCTTGGCGTAGCTGACCACCTTGGTGAGACTGCTGCAATGGGCAAAGGCGCCCGAACCCAGATAGGTGATGGTGGAGGGAAGGGTGACGTGGGCGAGCCGGGTACAGTATTCGAAGGCGCCGCCCCAGATGCTGTCGATGCCTTCGGGGAGGATGACTTCCTCTAAGTGGGTGTCTTTCCAACAGATGCTGCCGGGAATGACGGTGAGTCCGCGGCCGAATTCTATCCGTCTGAGCGAGTCGCATTCAGCGAAGGCATACATCCCGACGTCGTGAAGCTGGTCGGGCAGTATCACAGCGCGCAAATTCTTTACGCCGTTGAAGGCTAACTTGCCGATTCTTCTCACCGCCGGACCAAAATGAATAGAGTCTATGTTCAGGGCTTTGCAGCCCATATAACAGTAGTTGCCATAGGCAGGGAGATTGTCGGGTACGCCGGCTTCTGTCAGCTCGGGATTGCTCGAGAGTGCGAACCTGCCAAGGGAGTCGATGCCCTGAGGCAGCGAAAGGTACCTCAGGCTCGGGCAGCGTGCAAACATGTAGGACGGAGCCTGGTGCTCGTTTCTCAATTTGTAATAGTAGAGCGCGTCGGCATAGTAGACGCTGTCGGAACCGCTCTTGAGGGTGGTCTCCGAGAGGTCGAGGCGGGCGAGCACGTTGCGGGTGGAGTCTTTTTGCTGAGGAGCCATCATGGGCAGCATAGTGACATCGCGGTCGTCGGCAGGTTCCTGCCCGTCAGCGTAATCGTCGGGCGACGAAGGCACCAAGCCGCCGCACAGACGACGGAGCACCATCAGGTCGTAGCCGTCGATTTCGCCCGTCACCTTCAGGGTGTGGATGGTGTCGTAGCTTTCGGCCCCGAAGTTCTTCTTGAGATTCTCCAACAAGTGTCCGGCAGTGTTGTCAATCCGGTGCTGCAAGGAGGCTATGATGTCGTCGTTGCTTGTCATGTAGAGTCCCGTTATCTGTTCCGCGTCGCGGAAGTCCATCACTTTCGTGGCCTTGCCTGTTGAGGTGTCCACCGTGTAAAGGGCAGAGGATTCGTCGGGCATGACGCAGGTCCAGTAGAGTGTGTTGTCGCTCAGGTCGAAGCATGCGCTCACGTTATAGGTGTCAGGGTGAATACCGGTGGAGCCTATCAGAGTCTGTTCGCCGGTCAGTTTGTCAATGCGGTAGAGGCAGGCCTCGCTGCTAATGGCAAAGAGACGCCCTTCGCGGTCGACGCTCATGGCTAAATAAGTGTGTTCGGCCGGAGCAAGCGTCACGCGCGACAAACTTCTGTGATCGGTGCGGAAGTCGGAATAGCCTATCTCGTAAGTCTGTTGGACGGGATTGCGAAACGAACCGTAGACGTGTCCTGTGGTGTGGTCGTAAGCTAAGTCGGTAGCCCGCATCTCCAGACCTACGGTGTCGGCATCGGAGAAGTATTTCTTTGCCGTGTCGAACTCCTGGTAGGTGAGGGTGGGGAATACGATTCCTCCCATTCGGAGGAAGCAGAATTTGCCGTTGCGATAGAAGGCTCCGCCATTGGCCAAAAGGCGCAAGTCGGTGAATCGAGCGTAGGTGGTGGAAGGAGCCTTGGGCGCAAACTCATAGAGTCCGAAGGGGCGTTCGTCCTCCGGAATAATTTCGCCCGTTCCCCATTCGCCTTTGTTGTCCCAGGAAGCACAGTAGATGACGTTTCCCCATAGCTTTTTTGCAGTTGGAAGATTTGCCAATTGAGCTTTCGCTGGCATTGTGATGGCTCCTGCAGTCAAGGTCAGGAGCAAGGTGAGTACAGAATGTTTCATAAGTCTCATGGTTGCTGGTTCGACATGATGCGGTGATTCCGCACTTTCTCTCTTACTTTTTGTGGCGTAGCAGAAAGCATGTTTATGCTTCGCTTTCGTGGTGCAGCGTCTCGCGGCAAGTGGTGCCCGGAAGTAAGCAGAATTACGGTTTGTACACTGCAAAGTTATATAAATCTGTTCTTAATTGCAATAAAACGACAGAAAAAGTTTGAATTCTGTGTAAAATTGTTGTTTTCTTTGATGCTGAATGGGATATAATCTAAGTGTCGAATGATGTTTGCAGAATGAATAATACTTATTTTCTTGCCACCAGTCCTTCGTTGTCAGTGCAAGTTCTCATTGTCAGTGACAGATGTCAACGAAGCAAGAAAAGCCACAGTGGCTCTTCGTAGAGGGATGTTAAGCTCGATACGCTGCGGTTTAGACTACGCAAACTGCTAACTATACCCTCAAAATGGCGATTAAATCACCTTGTGCTTACAGTTTGTAAGGCCGTAAGTCGAAAAGTGAGAAAAAAGCGCTCTGTAAAATCTTAATTTGTAAAATAAAGCGTTAGAAAAAGGGCTTCTACAGTGCCCACGTCGCGCAGCAAACTGACATCAGTC
>OMVH01000005.1 GCA_900314365.1 uncultured Prevotella sp.
GGTTGAGCCTCAGAGCTCCATTGGGAGCGTGAGCCTGTACATGATTTTCCATTACTATTGGAGTGAATGGGGGCCATGCATTGGCAAAGGTTGGACAATAAATTTCTCACGAGTTTGTATTCAAGAACTCATTCAAAAGTGGGTTCAACAAATTGAACACTCTACTTCCGAAACTTGAGTAACACTATTTTTGAGCTTGCGCTCCAAGATAGGTCGCCATCAGGAGTATCAAAGAAAATCTGTGGCTTTTCTTTGCTGTTCCCTTCATTTGCACTATCTTTGCAGAATCCAAGACCAGATACGCGCGCAACATGTCCCTGCGCTCTTCATGCAAAGAGAAATGTGGTCAAGATAATAATCGGTAAAATCATAAAACCATACTAACTAATTACTTATGAAACATCCAACGAAGAAGAAGCTCTCTGCTTCCGTTCTCTCCCTAATGCTGGTGGCTACTGTGCCGGCAGGAGCTCAGATTCACTATAATGCAGAAGAAGAGATAAAAGCCGCAGACATGGGTGTGGAACGGGTGGCAAAGAACTTTCTGCCACCCTATATCTCCATGGCCAAAAGTGATGATGAGCAACGATGGGTGCAGATTGACTTGGGGTCCGAGCACGACATTGAGGGCATCAAAGTGCTTCCGCCGTCGCAGGTTTGGGGACAGGCGTCTTTCGGTTTCCCCAACCGCTTCGACATCAAAGTAAGCAATGATTCCACTTTCCGACAGTATGTCGTCTACGAAGACCAGTCGGCAGTCGACGATTTTCCCGCCCCCGGCACCCGAGTGCTCTCCTTCTTCAATGCCTGCGTGAAAGGACGCTACGTGCGCTTCACAGCCACTCACCTGCGGTTTGCCCGGCTGGTGCTCACCAAGATTATGGTCTTCAGTGGTGGAAAGGACGTGGCCGAGGGATGCCGAGTCACAGAATCGAATCCTTCTCCGACATCCAATCCCGCTGTACTTACACGAAAAGCCCGACCCGACGGGGAATTCGTCGTGACCGACAATCCTCAGAACGTCATTCCGCAAAGCCAATGGCACCCGGTGACAAAAGCCTTGAGCACGCCGTTGCACGGAGTGACCTTAGGCCAAGGCTTGCTGAAAAAGGTGATAGACAATAACGTGGACTATCTCCTCAATGCCTTCAGCTACGAGGAGACCGTGCGCAACTTCAAGCTCAAAGCCGGACTGCCGGTGGCGGAATTCAACCCGACGTTCGACTTCATGTGGATGCGCCAGCTGCCCGGTTCCTGCGTGGGTCGATTCCTCATGGGAGCCGGTAATACACTACGATGGGCTGAGAACAGGAGACTGAGGAGCGAGATGGACGCAATAGTGAATCTCATAGACAGTTGCCGCGAGTCCGACGGCTATCTGTTGGCTTTCCCGCGCCACATGATGTTCGAAGGTGAGCGCGGAGCTTACTGCCGATCGTGGGTGACGCGCGGCCTCATCGATGCGGGTGCGGGAGGCTCAACGAAGGCTCTCAGCCTGCTGCGCAACTTTGGCGACTGGTTCAACTCCAGTCCCTTCCTGCCCGAGATGATGAAGCGTTGCAAACAGGGCGTACAGGGAATGATACCGCTCACGCTCACCTATTTCAGTCCTGTGGGAAAGGCAGAAGACATCTACACGGCACAGCGCTATTTCCAGCTCAACCACTGGATGAAACAACTTGCACTACGCGACCCCAAAGCTATCTACGAGTTTCCATACGATCGTCCGCACAACTATCTTGTCACAACGCTCGAAGCTTATATGGACCTCTATCTGGCAACAGGTCAAAAGCAGTATCTCGAGGCAGTCAAAGGAGGATGGCAGCTTTTTCACGACAATTGGGAGCACATTGGTGGCTCTCTGGCCATCAATGAAGGGGAATTCGTATATGCACCCAAGTCGCACTGGCTTACGAAGGACACCGGAGAGCTCTGCGGTAACGCATTCTGGGTGAAGCTCAACCAGCGCTTCCATCATCTCTATCCAAATGAAGAGAAATATACGGGAGAAATAGAGAAATCGCTCTTCAACGTCATTATCCCCAATCAGAACGGGAATAAGAGCATCCGTTACTTCGCAAGGCTCACAGGACATAAATGTGAGCCAGCAGTAGCTCAGAACACATGCTGCGAGGGCCAGGGCACACGTATCTTCGGAAGCCTGCCCGAATTCGTTTGGTCGACGGCAAAGAACGCACTCTATGTTGACCTCTATGCACCATCAACAATAATCTGCAGGATGGACGGCCACAAGGTGCAAGCTACAATGACAACCGACTATCCTTACGCAACGAAGGTCACGGTGAAAATCAATAATGCCGGAAGAGGAGCGTTGAAGCAACTCTGTCTGCGCATTCCCCAGTGGGCTTCAGAAGAGGTCTGTGTGAGTGTCAATGGACAGACTATTGCCCAAGGAAAGCCAGGAAGCTATCTAACTATGGAGAGAAAGTGGCGCAATGGCGATAAAGTGGAGTACGAGATTCCCACTCGTATAACGGTCATCCCCTACGAAGGCATTGACCCTGCCTTCACCAACAGCCACTGTGCCGTGCTCTACAACGGCATCATGCTGGCCACCGTCAACGGCAAGAACGAAGCTATGACGCAGTTTCCATTCTCCCCCGACGAGTTGCCGAAAAGAATGAAAGCAGTCAGCGGCAAACCTCTGCACTACACTGTGGAGGGAATGGAAGGCGTAGAGCTCATGCCCTATTTCGAGATTGAAGAGCAGAATTTCACATGTTTTCCGGCGTTTAGTAAATGATTTTAGTTAACAAACATTAATTGCGGAAAATACTTGTTCAATTATTTCGGGGTATGAAAGTAAATGCCTACCTTTGCACTCGCGTTCAAGAA
>OMVH01000064.1 GCA_900314365.1 uncultured Prevotella sp.
TACTTATTATATAGTCTGCTCTTTCCATTATCTTCCCTGCCTTTGAAGATGATCATTTTCCCAGTATAACCAACTACATAATTGAGGTCTGTAGTCTCCTGCTTGAAGTCGGGCCAGCTTTTTACGTACAATTCAATACGCCCTGCGGTAGAAGATTCTGGAAAGAATGTATATTGTTCTGTTCCTGCCTCCTGAACACCTTTATCGTAAACTCGTTCCCAAGTTCCTGTCAAATTATTCACATTATAATCTTCATCGCCGCTGTTGCAAGATACGAGGAGGAGAACTGCAAGCATTGCAAAGGTGAATCTCCAAATCCTCAATGTTTTCATTTTTTATAATTTATCATTAATATGTCTTTTCCTGGTTTTTGTTATAAATTTATAGCCACAGGATTTGCCAGCTGTGCCAGACTTCTCTACTTTCGACATCCTTCCAAATATTAACTTTCTCATGTTGGATTAAGGCATTCACAAAAAAAATAGTAAGTTTGCACTTACTAATCAACGCCGCCATCTTCTCAATAACCATTGACAAAGGAAAGGCGGCAAGTCCTTCGCATACAAAAATATAATAATGAGCCGACTATGAATGCAAAATTAAAACAAACTCTTCTGACAATAGGACTGTCTTCAACTGTCATGCTGTCTATGGCAAAAACTCAGGGCACGGTAAATTCTGCTAACCCCCTGCTCGTTCCCAGTACGCTGTCTTTTGGCGCACCGGATTTTAGCCGCATCAAAGCGACTGACTATCTGCCAGCATTAGAGGCCGCCATTGCGCAGCAACGACAGGCCGTTAACGCAATAGCCGACAGCAAGCATACCCCAACATTCCGCAACACTATCGTGGCTTTCGAGAACAGCGGCAAGCTTTTAGATAGAGTCTCCAGCATCTTCTTCTGCATTGATGAGGCTGACAAGACACCAGAGATAGCAGCCACAGAGAAAGCTATTATGCCACAGCTCACGCAGTTGCAAAGCGACATTTCATTCAACGATAAGCTTTTCCGTCGTGTGAAATATGTCTATGACCACGAACTCTCCAAGCTTAAGGGTGAGGACCGCCGCTTGCTTGAAGAAACTTACAAGGGCTTTGTGCGTGACGGTGCGTTACTCTCGAAAGAGAAGAAGGCGCGGCTCGAAGAAATCAACAAACGCATTTCTGACCTGCAACAGCAGTGGGGCACACTCCTGCAGGAGGCTACCAACAATGCCGTCGTGTGGGTTGACAGCAAGGAAGAGTTGGCCGGACTCAGCGACGCCGACATTGCGCAGTGCGAGAAAGACGCAAAGAGCCGAGGCAGTAAGGCCCCCTACGCCATCGTCATCATCAACACCACGCAGCAGCCTATCCTCACCAATCTCGACAACCGCGACCTGCGACGCCGTGTCTATGAGGCATCCATCCACCGCACTGACGGCACCGGAGAATACAACACGCTGCCCATCGTTGTGGAGATGGCAAAACTCAGAGCGGAGAAAGGTGAAATCATGGGCTATAAGAACTATGCGGCTTATTCCTTGGAGAAGACCATGGCAAAGACGCCCGAGAATGTCTATTGCTTCCTCAACAACCTCATCAAGGCCTACCGCCCCAATGCTGACAAGGAGACGGCGGCTATTGAGGCTTACGCTCGCCAGACTATGGGGGCTGACTTCAAGCTACAGCCTTACGACCGCTTCTACTACTCTGCCAAGATGAAGAAAGCACAGCTCAACCTCTCTGAGGATGAGGTGAAGACGTATTTCAATATCGACAGCGTGCAGGTTAATGGCGTCTTCTATGCTGCCCACCGCGTCTATGGCCTGAACTTCAAGGAGCGTAAGGACCTGCCAACCTACCACAACGACATGAAGGTCTTTGAGGTCTCCGATGCCACGGGCAAGCCCATCGCCCTGTTCTACAGCGACTACTTCCGCCGCCCCACCAAGCGCGGTGGCGCATGGATGAGTTCCTTTGCCAAGCAGAGCAAGGCCTGGATCCAACTGCCGATTATCTATAATGTCTGCAACTTTGCCAAGGCACCCGAGGGTCAGCCGTCTTATCTGACGTGGGATGAGGTGACCACGATGTTCCATGAGTTTGGTCATGCTCTGCATGGCATTCTCTCTAACTGTGAGTATAACACGCTCAGCGGCACCGCTGTTCCCCGCGACTTCGTGGAGATGCCCTCGCAGTTCAACGAGAGCTTTGCCTCCATCCCTGAGGTCTTCGACCACTACGCCATCAACAGCCGGGGCGAGCACATGCCCGAGACGCTGAAAGCAAAGATGATGGAATCGATTAACTTCCAGCCGTGCTATGCCCTGGGTGAGAACTTGGCCGCTACCTGTGCCGACATGGCTTGGGCCATGCTGCCTTCCAACGCCATTCCTTCAGCCGACAAGGCTACGGAGTTTGAGAAAGAAGCCCTCAACAAGGTGGGACTCCTCGACACACAGATTCCACCCCGCTATTTCACATCTTATTTCAACCATGTCTGGGGTGGTGGCTATGCAGCCGGTTACTACAGCTATCTGTGGACCGAGGTGTTGGCTGACAATATCGCCATGACTTTCAAACAGAAAGGCGCACTGCTGCCCGCGACCGGCAACGAGTTCCGCGACAAGATTCTCAGCCGTGGCTATACGGTCGATCTGATGAAGGCTTTCACCAGTTTCACCGGACTGCAACAGCCCGATGCCACAGCGCTGCTGAAGGTGCGCGGATTATAACAACTCAAGTTTCGGGTGTATAACCTTTACAACACCCCTCTCTATTTTGCGTTATTTGCGAGCAACAGTCCATCCGCTTGCAAATAACGTTTTTTTTGTTTGCCCACGAAATGAGCCAATTAGATTGTTAACGAAATAAGAGATGTTTTAACACTATTCAACCTTTGTTGGTCACAAATGTTATCAGTCTCTTTGGAAAAATTGTTTTGATAATAAGAAAAGCTCGATAATCGTTGGAGGCTATGGATAAATTGACTAACTTTGAAGCAAACTAAATAATCTGAATTTTCAATTAATTTGTAGCGATAACCTATTACGACTCGTTTTTCTTTGGTCTTCCTCTTTTTTTCCCTACCCTTATCGACTTGTATCCCGGTTCACA
>OMVH01000060.1 GCA_900314365.1 uncultured Prevotella sp.
CCGGTCTGAATGATTTCGGACCGGGGACTTCTGTTTTGTATTGCGGAGACAGGAGCTATGCCGTCACCTTCTCAAGCCACTTTACCATACCTAACATGACGGTCATCGAGATGAGGCACACGAGCATGAAGACAAGCCAGCACTCCCACAAAGGCCACTTGTCGTACATCAGCGGACCGACCCACAACAGGCAGTTGCCTACGGCAGTAGCCCCGAGCCACAGTCCCTGGCACAAGCCCTGCAGATGCTTAGGCGCAACCTTGGAAACGAAACTCAGACCGAGCGGCGAGATGAAGAGCTCTGCCAACGTGAGGAAGAAGTAAGTGAGGATGAGCACCCATGGACCACACTTCAGAGCTTCTCTGTCAGCGGGAGCCATAGCCGTGAACGTGTCGGCTGAAGGCCAACCGTTGACCATAGAGAGAATCATCAGGAAGGCATAGGCACATCCTGCGATACCCATACCGATAGCTATCTTCCGAGGCGTTGAGATGGGATTACCCTTCTTTGTGAAATAGGCAAAGAGCCACATGATGAGCGGCGTGAGCACAATGACAAAGAAGGGATTCACAGCCTGCCAAATCTCGGGGGGCACAGTGCTTGTATTGACGAAGTCGCGTGCAAAGAAGGAGAGACTCTGACCGTTCTGATGGAACGAGAACCAGAAGAAGACGGAGATACCCAGCACGGCAAAGAGGGCATACATGCGCTGCTTAATCTCAGCGGCCATGGTGCGCTTCTCTTCCTCAGTATACTGCTGCGAGACCACTTCCTCTTTCTTTCCCGGAGTCGGGAAGAGTTTCTTCGAGAACCAGAAGATGGCCAGCGAGATGAGCATCATAACCACAGAGGCAATGAAACTGTAATGAATACCCGTGTTGAAGATGTCGAGATAGGTCTGACAGAACGAGCCCATATCGGTGAACTGGAACCCAGCCTGCTGCACTTGCTGTGCAAGGTCCTGCAGATGGGACAGGTCATTGCCTATGTTACCGTTGATATACTCATGGCAAAGCATGGGCAGGTCGGCATTGTAGGTAAGGTGATGCACGTTGAGCCACCAGGAGCGGAGGAGCGGAGCTATGAAAGGAGCTGCGAGGGCCCCCACGTTGATGAACACGTAGAATATTTGGAACCCTGCATCGCGCTGGCCCTGAGCCCACTTCAGACGCTCGGGGCTCACCTTGGCAGCATCGGCCTCGAAGTTGTCGTACATCTGTCCCACGATGGCCTGTAAATTGCCTTTGAAAAGTCCGTTACCGAAGGCAATGAGCACCAGGGCGAAGATAGTGAAAGCAAGCAGCCGTCCGCTGTTCTGTGGCGTAGCCAGAACGGGCACCGACAAAGCCACATATCCCAGGGCCATCACGACGAGACCGGAGGCGATTGTGCCTTTGTAGTTGCGGAGCCGGTCGGCAATGATACCGCCCACAAGGCTCATGATGTAGATTGCTGCAAGGAACATAGCGGCAATGAGACCGCTGGTTTTGTCGGAAAGTCCGAACTTTGAGCAGAGGAAAAGTGCAAGCACGGCATTCATAATGTAGTAGCCGAAGCGCTCTCCCATGTTGCTTAAGGCCGCGAGGAGCAGCCCTTTAGGATGATTCTTGAACATATTGTTTGAGGATTGATGAGTAGTCTGTGTGTTTTAGATGTCGATGAGATAGGAGGCCTTGATGAGGATGATGCCGTTGTTCGACTTTGAGAAATAGTCACGCTTGCTGCTTCCGTAGATGTTTCCCAGTCCGTAGTAATAGCGTCCTTCCAAAAGGAAGTGCCCCACACTGGTGCTGAGTTCCAGTCCTGCACCCGCGGCAATACCATAGTCGAACTTGTTCTCCACCTTCATTCCGTACTGTGTTATCTCTTTGTTTGCCCGATCATCAAGATTGGCGTCAGCAGGCTCGAAGTTGGCCGTGGTGCTTTCACTCAACATGTAACCGAACTGTGGACCGGCCTGGACAAAGAACTGTAGTCCGCGATGCTCCTTACCCCAGGCAAGATGAGCCATTATGGGAAGCTGCACGTAGCTGAGAGTGCGGCTGTACTGCTCGTCGGCGCCACTCTTGCCTTTCACGGGCTGGTTATTGAGGTCGACAATATTCTCCTTCCATCCCGCCGAGGTATAATTCAGTTCGGCATAGATGGAGCAGATGGTCTTGAAATATTTCTCGCAGACATAACGCACCGACAGTCCGCCGGTCATTCCTCCGTGCATGCCTTGGGTTACCTTGGGTGTGAAGCCGATGCTGGAAAGTGCATAGCCTCCATTGACACCAATGGCAAGATCGCTGCGATGCTCTCCTATCTGGGCTCCTGCCGACAAGGGAATCAGCAGGAGTACAACTACCTGAAGTATGTTGATGATGCGCTTCATGGTTCGTTCAATAACTTATGCTCTCCAAAGTACGGTCGGCCTTAAAGTGAATGAGCATAAAACTGGAGTTCTGCATACCTCCACCCGCCAAGCGTTTGAAGTTCAGAGGAGTCTGTATGGGCATCCATTTGCTCTCTCCCCTCGTGCCGTTGAAAGCCTTGCCATACTGAAAGAGGCCACGCAGAAAGAACTGTGCATGGTCGTAGCCTGTAAGGGCAAAGCGAGGCAGAGCCTGCAGCATGTCCGTGCCGAACCAGCGCTTGTAGGCTGCCTCCACATTCTGCGTGCGGCCGGAAAGCTCATTATAGTAGGCTGCCGTAGGAATATAGGCATTGTATTTATAGAAAAGGTCGGCATAGACCTTTGTGTACATCAGCCACTCGGTATATCCGAAAAGACTCACTTGCAGCCCCGGCACCTCTGCTACAAGCTTGTTCAGCTTTGCCAAAGCGGTGTTGAGCTCCGGTGAACGTCCCGTATTAAGGACCACAACATTAGGTTGCGAACGGCTGAAGCATTTAGAGAAGACTGCTGCAGATGAGGTCAGATTGGTGACACTGCCCTTTATACCTTCCTGCTCGAGCCGACGACGCACGGCAAACGTGAAGATGCCTTTACGTGAAGTGGTGTCGTTACAGTCAATAAAGATAGGATGATAGCCCTTGAAGCGCTGCAAGAAAGCTTCTATGGCGCGGGCATTAAGCTCATCATCCGACTGGTAAACTTGGAAGACAGCACTGTTGGTCTGCACGCCGGAACCCTTGATAGAGAAAGGCACCACAAGGCGCTGGCCGTTCTTGCGGCAGAAGTCGCCAAGCACCTTCACCTGTGAGGAGTAGAGCGGACCGAAGATAATGTCGCAGTCCTTTGCCGCAGGATCAGCAAGCGTTTGCGAGATGTCGGCGGCAACTGGTACGTTCCATGCGTGGATGTCGGTAGAGAGTCCTTCGCTTTTCAGCTCATCGCAGGCCAAAAGAAATCCCCGATAATATTCCGTCATGCGCCGTCCGTCACCATCGGCATTGTGCAGAGGCAGCATGATGCCCACACGGATGGTATTCGACTTCGGAGCCTTGGCCTTAACGGCAGAGGCAGTCTTGGCAAAGGGAATAAAGATGTAGTCGCCATGCTTCAGCTCATAGCCCGGCATTTTCATGTCTGGATTTGCTTCGCGCAGTTCGTCCACAGTGATGTCGTATTTCTTGGCTATACCGTAGACGGTATCCTTCTTCTTCACCTTATACATCTCCCGCCACTTCCCTGTCTGTGCAACGGCACAAAGAGGGACAAAGAAAAGCAGAAGAACTATATATTTAAAGAATTCTCTCATTTGCGTCTTTGGAATTAATGTGATGCAAATTTACAAAATAATCCCGACACACACAATTTAGCGTAGGCTTTTCTTTCAGAAATGAGCCTTTACCTGACGAAATGCGAAAATAGCATAAATCATGAACCCAACGGCAACGGTGCTTCAAAGCAGCATGCCTTAAGCTTGTACTCAACCGGAAATCCAAGTTCATAACCGCAGCTCTGTTTTAATTCACTGTGGTAAATAAAATCAGACACTTTTACAGTCTTACTTTCTCGTATCCACCAATCAGTGTCCGGTAAAACTCAATATGGGCAGTTTATAGATGAGTCTTAGATTTTTTAGGGAGTGCATTGCTCTATTTTGCACCATTTTGCACCACTTTTTTTGCTATCGGCATTGATTTTTTTGCCGTTTGGCTTGCAGCATCATTTATTCCTTAACTTTGCAAGAAATCTGTGGACGAACATAAAACATTATATTAAAATAAGACAATATCTTAAAATGAAGACATCATCTTAAAATGAGCAAAAAAGTGTTCGTTGTGCCAAATGATCAGAGCCAAGTTTGCCTTGACCTCTGCCATGACAAGAATAGGTCGGTAAAGCCAAACGACATGTACGCTTAAATTTATAAACCTACCTGTTGGCGGAATTAATTTAGTGCATACTTAATTCTGCCAATGGGCTTGTCG
>OMVH01000024.1 GCA_900314365.1 uncultured Prevotella sp.
GGCTCTCTCGATATTACCAAATGCGTCACCCTAAATCTCTTGCTGTTTCTTATAAGTTACTGATTATCAATAACAGTATTTTATCTCAACAAAAAAGCGACGAAGTCGGGAAATAGACAAAATCTTCATTTTCTTCTTGCCCGTAGGGTGCGGATTCTCCCTAACTCTAACTGGTCGCGCCCTGTAAGCAGTTGGGGCTTTCAGGAGATGGCACATGCTTGTCCACTGCAGGGCGCGGCCCTCGTGGCCGTCCGCGAGTAACGTTGTTGCAGGAAATTTCCCTCAAATATTGTCCAACAGACTACCATGAGGTCTGCTCCCTACAGAGGAGCACATTTACAAAGCCGGAAACGTTATTCTTTGAACGGTGAGTAAAAGCTGTTTCTTTAAGACCTTAATAGTCTTTTGCACCGTTGTCAGCACGAGGATAAAAAGAGAAAATGATGAACGTTTTCTTGCTGTTTCAGTTTTTTAGCGTTAATTTTGCACGAAATAAACCATTGCAATGAAATTGAAAACCATCCTGTCCATTCTTTTCCTTGCTCTCAGCGCTACTGTGAGTGCACAGCGTGAGGAGGGTGGAGCACGCATACCTTTTCCCGGTGGAAAGGCTTACATTTTTCGGGTGCAGCTCTCCGACAAGCAAGGCTGTACCTACTGCCTGGACAAGCCAGGCGAGTTTCTCTCTGCCAAAGCCATAGAGCGGAGGACTCGTCAGCATCTGCGTGTCGATTCTACCGACCTGCCTCTTTCAAAGACTTATTTAGGTGAGTTACGCCGTTGCGGTCTCCACGTGGTGGGAGGAAGTAAATGGAACAACACCGTGCTCGTGAAGAGTTCCGATTCGGCCGTTGTCGACAAACTGCATAAGTTCAGCTTCGTCAGAGCCGTCACAAAGGTGTACGTAACGCCAGATTCAGTGAAGAAGCCCGCGCCCCACGCCTTGGAGAAAGATACTGCCAAGGCCTATGTTGATGCTTCACAGGGCTGTTATGGTAAAGGTTTCTGGCAGATCGACGTCCTCGGAGGCCGCGCGCTCCACGAGAAGGGTTTCCGTGGCAAGGGCATGACCATAGCCATTCTCGACGGAGGATTCATGAATGCCGACAAGATTCCCGCCCTCCGTGCAGCCCATGTCGTAGCTACTCGCGACTGCGCATGGCCTTACAGTCAGAATGTCTACTCACTCATTGACCACGGCACAAGTGTGCTCTCTTGTATGGCCGCCCGTGACTCGGGGCGCTTCATCGGCGATGCCCCGGAGGCTGATTTCGTGCTGATAAGAACGGAGATTGCGCAGGGAGAGTCGTTGCTTGAGGAGGACAACTGGGCTATGGGCGCCGAATATGCCGATTCCATTGGTGCCGACCTCATCAACTCCTCGCTCGGATATTTCAGTTATGACGATGCTTCCACAAGCTACCGTTACCGCGACCTCGACGGGCGCACGGCTCTCATCTCACGTACAGCAGCCATGCTTGCCCGCAAAGGCATTATCCTCGTGAACAGTGCCGGCAATGCGGGCGAAGGTGAGTGGAAGAAGATATCTGTTCCTGCTGATGCGCCAGATATCCTTACGGTGGGAGCATTGAGAAAACCGGGGCACAATGCCACTTTCAGCTCCATAGGCCCCTCGGCCGACGGCAGGGTGAAGCCCGATGTCATGGCTCCGGGTAATCCCGTCACCGTGATCTCGGGCAAGGGAGTCATCAGACTATCAAACGGAACCTCTTTCGCGGCACCCATCACCTGCGGTCTTGTGGCCTGTCTCTGGCAGGCACTGCCCGGAAAGACAGCTACCGATATCATCGAGCTCGTGAGGCGGTCGGCTGACAACTATCTTACACCCGACAATATCTTCGGCTACGGCATGGCCGATTTTTCTAAGGCCTTGAGGCTTGCTGTGAATTCATGATGAAAGCACTCTCGCTCTACGAACTCAACAGCCTCGTGCAGTCGGCCATCGAAGCTACCTTGCCCAATGAGTATTGGGTGGAGGCCGAGTTGTCGGAGGTGCGCGAGGTGAGGGGGCATTGCTTTATGGAGCTTGTGCAGAAGGACGAAGGCTCCCACACGCCTGTGGCCAAAGCGCAGGCCAAGTGCTGGAAGTCGACGTGGCAGATGATGAGACCCTATTTCGAGCGTGTCACAGGGCAGACGATGCACGCTGGCATGAAGGTCATGCTGCGTGTTTATGCTGACTTTCACGTGGCCTATGGTTTTTCGTGGATAGTCACCGATGTAAACCCCGAGTACACGATGGGAGACCTGGCCCGGCGCAGGCAGGAAATCATACAAAGACTCAAGGAGGAAGGTGTGTTCGACTTGCAACGTGAACTCCATCTTCCTCTTTTTGCTCAGCGCATAGCCGTCATTTCAAGCGACGGGGCGGCTGGCTATGGCGACTTCTGTCATCAACTCGTTGAGAACGAATATGGATTCAGCTTCTCCATCGAACTCTTCCCTGCCACCATGCAGGGAGAACAGGTGGAACAGAGTGTAATAAGCGCGCTGAACAAGATTAACCGCAGGCTTGCCGACTTCGATGTTGTAGTCATCATCCGTGGCGGTGGGGCTACCAGCGACCTTAGCGGTTTTGATACGTTGGCTTTAGCAGAGAATGTGGCCAACTTTCCCCTGCCTGTCATCACGGGCATAGGACATGAGCGCGACGAGAGTGTTCTCGACATGGTCTCGCACACCCGTGTGAAGACCCCCACGGCCGCCGCTGCCTTCCTCATCGACCACTTAGCGTCGCTTCAGGACTGGCTTTCCGCTCAGGCCCGACAACTCGCATCGGCTGCCACCAGGGAACTTGCGGAACAACAGCTCTGGCTCAGTCGCATGGCCAGTCGCATACCGGCTCTCTCAGCCGCTGTCATAAGGAAGGAAGAGCTTCGCCTACAGCGACTGCAATCACAGCTGGTGCAGGCTGCAAGCAGAGAGTTGCAAGCTTGCGGCTTCAGGCTCCGACAGACGCAGATGAGGTTGGAGGCAGCTTGTCTGCAAAAGCTGCAGAAGGAGAGTGCGAGACTCAAGGTGCTGGCAATCAAAGTACAGCAACTCGACCCCGAAAGAATGCTGCAATATGGCTACAGCATCACTCTGAAAGATGGAAAGGTGGTGCGCGACGCATCGGCACTTGTCGAAGGCGACGTGCTCCAGACAAAGCTTGGAAAGGGTAGTGTAACTTCAATAGTAAAGAAATAAATGGCAACAAAAAATGAAATCAACTACGAGGAGGCCGCGGCTGAGCTCGAGAAGATAGTGAGCAAAATGTCGTCGGACGAAGTGGATGTGGATACTATGGCTGCCGACGTGAAGAGGGCGCAGCAACTGCTGAAACTCTGTGAGGCCAAACTCCATAAGACCGATGAGGAAGTGAAGGCACTCCTTGAAAGCCTGAAGCCTGAGGCCTGAAGCCAAAGGCGGAATGATTTTGCAATTAGTCAGAAGAATTGTTGGAAGAATGACAGAACTTTTGTAACTTTGCCTACAAGTAGGATAATTTAGTCCGTCATTCATAAATCGAGTTGTTATGAAGAATATTGACTGGTCAAGTCTGTCGTTCGGCTATACGCCGACCGATTACAATGTACGCTGTTACTATCGTAATGGCAAGTGGGGAGAGATTGAGGTTTGCTCCGACGAGTATCTTAATCTTCACATGGCTGCTGCCTGCCTGCACTACGGGCAGGAAGCCTTCGAGGGACTCAAGGCATACCGTTGCCCCGACGGCAAGATTCGTGTCTTCCGTATGGATGAGAATGCCAAGCGCCTGCAGAGCACCTGTCAGGGGATTGTCATGCCTGAGGTGCCGACGGAGATGTTTGAGGAGATGGTGAAGAAAGTCGTCAGACTCAACCAGGACTATGTCCCTACCTACGAAAGCGGGGCTACACTCTACATCAGACCGCTACTCATAGGCATCACTCCCCAGGTGGGCGTGAATCCAGCCAAGGACTATCTTTTCCTGATTTTTGTCACTCCTGTAGGTCCTTACTTCAAAGGCGGATTCCAGTGCAACAAGTATGCAATTATTCGCGGCTACGACCGTGCTGCTCCACTTGGTACCGGCATCTACAAGGTAGGAGGCAATTATGCTGCTTCCCTGAAGGCCCATACCATCGCATCGGGCAAAGGCTACGGAAGCGAGTTCTACCTCGACTCAAAGGAGAAGAAATATGTCGACGAGTGCGGAGCTGCCAACTTCTTCGGTATTAAGAACAATACTTATGTCACCCCAAAGAGCACGTCGATATTGCCCTCCATCACCAACAAGAGTCTCATGCAGCTGGCTGAAGACCTCGGCATGAAGGTGGAGCGCAGACCGGTGCCTGTGGAGGAGCTGGCTACCTTCGAGGAGGCTGGCGCATGCGGTACAGCGGCCGTTATATCGCCAATCTCAGAACTCGACGACCTCGATACCGGAGAAAAGTACGTGTTCGGTGACAAGCCGGGACCCTGGTCTACTAAGCTTTATAACACTCTGCGTGGTATCCAGTACGGCACTATTGAGGACAAGCACGGCTGGACAACAGTGGTTGTGGAGTGATACAGAAAAGGACAGTGAAAGGATGGATGCAGACTGTCTGACGAAATGCACAGCCGGCATCCATTTTTCATCCTAGTACTTTTATAAACTAAACTTATTAATCGTCAGTGTTACAATATGGGCAAGGGAAAACTGGCAAAGTTTGCCGACATGGAAACTTTCAGCAATGTCTACCAATACCCTTTCTCGGTGGTCGGTAATGATGTGTGCCCCATGCAGGGGCACTGGAAGGAGCGTTGCTTTGGCAATAGCAATCCCGTGGTGCTTGAGCTTGGATGCGGTAAGGGAGAGTATACGGTGGGGCTCGCTAAGCTCTTTCCTGATGTCAACTTCATTGGGGTGGACATCAAGGGTGCACGTATGTGGACGGGAGCCAAGCAAGCTTTGGAAGAGAAAATCGGCAACGCTGCCTTCCTGCGTACAAACATAGAAATCATCGACCGATTCTTCGCTCCGGGCGAGGTGAATGCCATTTGGCTCACATTCTCTGACCCTCAGATGAAGAATGCCCACAAAAGACTGACGAGCACTTTCTTCCTGGAACGTTATCGTCGTTTCCTCACAGACAATGGCAGGATTCATCTGAAGACTGACTCCAACTTTCTTTTCACTTATACCAGGCTTATGGCAGTTCATAATGGCCTGCCTATTGAAGAGATGACGGAGAATCTCTATCATGACGGCGAGCTCGATGAGGCCACGAAGAGGATTCTCTCCATACAGACCTATTATGAGAAGATGTGGCTTGAGAGAGGATTGAACATTCGGTACATGCGCTTCCTGCTACCGCATTCTGTCGTTCTCTCTGAGCCGGAGGTGGATATTCCGCTCGACGAATACAGAAGTTATCATCGTCAGAAACGCACTCCTCGTGAGACGGGACGATGACTCTCGGGGAGCATCCAAATAAAACAGAAGAAATTCAAGCACTTTATTCAAGATTATCTACAATGACATTATATCCGAAACTTATTACTGACGCACTGAATACAGTGGTCTATCCCGGAACAAAGAAGGGACTGGTTGATAGTGACATGGTGGCCGACAATATTCGCATTGACGGTATGAGCGTAAGCTTTTCGCTCATTTTTCCCCGCGACACCGATCCCTTCCTAAAGTCGACTCTCAAGGCTGCAGAGGCTGCTATACATTATTATATAGACAAAGGGGTTGACGTGACGATAACGACAGAGTTCAAGAGTACACCCAGACCGAAACCCGGGCACATGCTCACGGGTGTGAAAAACATTATAGCAGTGAGCTCCGGTAAGGGCGGAGTGGGAAAGAGCACGGTGGCCGTAAACCTGGCGATTGCTCTGGCCCGGCTCGGATATAAGGTAGGCCTGCTCGATACGGATATTTTCGGTCCGTCCATGCCTAAGATGTTAGGTGTTGAGGATGAGAGGCCTTACGGTACGGAGAAGGACGGACGGCAGCTCATTGTGCCGATAGAGAAGTATGGGGTAAAGATGATGAGCATAGGCTTCTTTGTCAATCCCGACCGTGCTACTCTGTGGCGTGGCGGTATGGCGACCTCTGCACTGAAGCAGCTTATCGCTGACGTCGACTGGGGTGACCTTGACTTTTTTATCCTTGATACGCCTCCTGGTACGAGTGACATCCATCTCACCCTCCTGCAAACCCTTGCCATTACGGGAGCAGTCATTGTGAGTACACCTCAGCAGGTGGCATTGGCTGATGCCAGAAAAGGAATTGATATGTATCGCAATGATAAGGTTAATGTGCCTATATTGGGCTTGGTTGAGAACATGGCCTGGTTTACTCCTGCTGAGCTTCCAGAGAACAAATACTACATCTTCGGCCGTGATGGAGTGAAGCGATTGGCTGAGGAGATGGGTTGTCCCTTGTTGGCTCAGATTCCCATCGTGCAGGGAATCTGCGAGGGGGGCGACGATGGTAAGCCGGTAGCTCTGCAATCCGACAGCATTATGGGGCGTGCTTTCCTGAATCTTGCTCAGGCAGTAGTCACTGTCACCAACCGGAGAAACAAGGATATGGGTCCTACTAAAATAGTTCAGATAAAGGATTAGAACCTGGTAGAGTGCAACGAAAAAACGGCTTTCACAGGCCTTAGCCAAGCATGTGGCGGGGAATGTGGAAGCCGTTATTGTTTTGCCATTCACGAAGACAGTTGGACTGGATGGCATGTGTTTCCCTCCTTTTACAGCTCATTTGTCGGAATTTTGCTCATTGCCCGCAAAGAAATCGGCTGAATGTTGCAGCATATACAAGCGGTGGAGCGCAAACAGTGCTTACTCATCAGCCTGAGTTGGCTGCGCTGTTTCTTTTGCTTCTCTGCGACTTTCCTTAATCTTTATAGCTTTGGAACGCAACGACATGACTCGTTCAAGAGCATGTTTGCGTGTGCTGTTGATTTGGTATCTGTAGACGAGACACGTAAGGAAGAAGTAAAATACGACCTGAATCCAGAGTGCCTGGTATTCGGTGGAGATGTCAGCTAAGGTACCTCCCATAGAGCTTGTCTGCAAGAAACCGCGTATGCCCCATGTGGACGGGAAGAGGACGGCCACGCCTTGCCAGAATCCCGGAATATTGCTCAAAGGCCATGAGATACCGGTCATGAAGAGCAGGGGAACAGAGGTGAACAGCACTAAAAGAATGACATTCTCGCGGTAGCGCACTAAGCACGACAGCGACATTCCAAAGAAGATGCAGGCCAGGATGTAGGGCACCATGAGCCCGATGAGCGTTTGCGGAGTCACGATGGTGGTGTAATGGAAGAAGCGCGGCACACAGAGTGTGATATAGGCTGCCATTACGATGTAAATCATAAAATAGCAGAGCGACTTTCCCAATACTATTCGGAATATACCGTTATAGTGCTTCGAAATAGGCACAAGGTCTTTGTAGCGGTTGTTCTCTCTTGCTGTGCCAGCGCCAAGGCCTATTCCTAAAAGGAGTGTCTGCTGCAGAATGAGCATGAGTACAGCAGGGATAAGCGCGTTGCCATAGCCACCGGTAGCATTGAAAATCTTTACGTCGTCGTAGTCGAGAGGCTTTGTTGTTATCTCGTCATCGCGGTTAGTCATGTTTCCCGACTGTTCGATTTGTATCCCGGAGTTCATGTCTGCTGCCACAGCCGTTGCGGTCTGATAGATGGCTTTATAAGTGAGCATGAGACTCATGTCACAGTATACACCGACATGACTTTGTTGTTTACGGGCTATATTGGATGCGAAGTCATTCGGAAAATAGAGTACTCCACGAACCTTCTGCTTGCCTACGAGGTCGCGTGCCTCCTGAAGGTTATTGCAATATACGGCTACTTTCGTGTCAGGACTGCCGTCGAACATACGAATGAAGGTTCGGCTGAGCTGACTGTGAGAGTTGTCGACAATAGCCACGGGAACGTCCCTCACAACCTCGTTATTGTAAATCCACGAGTAGAGCAAGGGATAGAAAATGGGCACGAGGATGAAGAAGATGAGCACACCTTCGTCGGTGATGACAGAGCGCATCTCTTTGGCCCAGATGTAGCACATGTCAACCAGTCCCTCCTTGATACTGCTGCCGAGTCCTTGCTTCTGCTCGGTAGAGGGCCTCTTATTGTCTTTTGGCTGAAGTCCGTTCATATGACTTTTGTCTGTCTGCTTTATTTCCTGTGAGCTGTTGTCTTACCGTTAGGGGATGTAGACATATTCCATCATAGCCTTTCTGATGTGGCCTACGGTGAATATCGGCAGGGCGGCGGTGACACAGAGAGCAAGTATGTTGAAGACGGCATCCGATAGCGGAAAGCCGTTGAAGACGCATATCTCATAAATCATGTAGTAGTGTCTGAGTGGAAAAAGTTGGGCCATCCCTTCTATCATCGGGTTCATGGCAAAAACGGGGAAGGTGGCACCACAGACTGAGAAGCTGACTACCGACCAAAGGGCACACACACTCATTGACATGCGCAGTGAGGGCATGAGCCCGAAGATAAAGATACCGAAACCTTCAGGAGCCAATACGCTTAGAAATGTCAGCAGGAGTATCGGACCCAGACCGCCCGGATGCGGGAAGTTCAGATAGCCGAATACGTAGAGATGATAGCAAAGGAAAATGGTAAGAAAGATGAGAGTCTGGGGCAGCAGCTTACCCGTTATGGCGGTGTAGATATTGCCTCCGGCCATCTTAATCCAATTCTTAGACTGTCCGAATTTCAGTTCGGTACCGATGGAGTAGGGCGTCATCAGGAAGACAAAGAGCATGAGCAGTCCCGGTACCATCGCCGTGCTCAGATAGATGTTATAGTTGGTCCACGGATTGCCTATCATGTGCAGGTCGAGGGTGATAGGCTGCAAGAAGGTGCGTATCTCGTTGCCGGTCTTACCTAAAGCAGAAAGCTTAGCCTTGCCGACGGCGGCAGAGCCAAGCGAGGAAATAGTCTTCAGGTCGCGGAAAAGCAGACTTCCCGGAAGCATGGCAACCATGCTGTAGTAAAAAGAAATCTTGGGTTGCTTAGAGGATAGAAGGGCGCCTGATGTTCCTTTGGGTATCAGAAGAAAGGCGAATATTTCGCCACGCTGTACGGCTCTTCGTGCGTCGTTGACATTGGCGTAGTGACCCACCACGTGGGTGGTCTGAAATGCATCAAGTTGGCGTATAAGCCCTCTCGAAGTGGACGTGTTGTCCTGATCGACCACGCCAACAGGCATGTCGGTAGGTACTCCCTCGTCCATCAGCGAGGTGAAGAAAACAATAACCAGTACGGGAAATATAACCAGGCAGAAGATATAGATAGGGTTATGCCTGATAATCCCGCACTGTCTGAGTGCTATATTGTAGATTCTACGCAGCATTTATTCCTTTATTATGAGGCTCATTCCCGGTCGCAGCCCGTCGAACTTCTTTATGGGCCGTGCCTTCACCTCGAAAGTCTTCAGGTCGTATTGGCCGGTGGTCTTTGTAGCCTTCCACACAGCATAAGCGCCTTCGTCTTTCATATAGTACACTTTCATTCGCAAATCCTTGTTGAAAGCGGGTGAATAGGCTGTAAAGGTGTCGCCGATTCTAAGTCCTTTCAGCTGATCTTCCCTCACGTTGAAAGTTCCCCACATGTCGTTGAGTATGGAGATGCTCATGATGGGTGATCCCATTCCAACCAGCTCGCCCACTTTTGGATAGACGTCGCTGACTTCTCCTTCAACCTGAGATACCTGTACCGTCTCTTTCAAGAGTGATTGTACCACGTCGACAGCTCCTTTTGCGGCCTGCGTCTGCTTTTCGGCAGCACGTTTCTCTTCTTCGCGTGCACCGTTGCGAGCCATGTCGTACTGGCTCTTGGCGGCCATCACCTGAGCCTCTGCAGCTTTGAAAGCAGCGAAGGTCTCATCGCGTTTCTGTGCACTGAGCACCCCGTCGTTGAAGAGATTTTGCACACGGTTGTATGACTTCTTGGCAATGTCGCGGGCGGCGATAGCCTGTTGCCAGAGTTGGTAGGCAGCCTGTATCTGTTCCTTACGGGCGCCGTTATTGGCCATGTCGCTCATGGCTGAGGCTGCTGCCTCTGTGGCCTGTGCAGCGCGCTTCTGTGCACTGACCTCCGGTACCTCAAGGATGGCAAGCGTGTCACCCACATGCACATAGTCACCTTCCTTCACTCTCAGTTCCACTATCCTGCCCGGAAGCTTGCTGGATACCCTGTACTCGGAGACTTCCACCTCGCCTTGGATGACTTCCGGATTACGGCCGAGGGTGAAGAAGCCTATCACTGCCACGATGGCTACTACCGTGGAGAATCCTGCGATTGCCAGGATAATGTTGTTATGTTGTGATTTTGCTGACATGAGATAATGTGTGTGTTTGTCCTTTTATGAAGTTATTCCAATATACCGAGAGCCTTGTTCAGACCCACCTGAGCGAGCTTCACCTCAACCTCGGCATCAATCTTTTGGCTCTGTGCATCCTGCCAGGCTGTCTGTGCCGTCATGACATCGGTGGTCTCCATGACCCCTTCCTTGAAGCCGATATTGGCGCAGCGCAGGTTTTCCTCCGCACTCTGTATGTTCTTGTTTGCCATAGCCAGCCTCTTCTGAGCTTCTGTGAGTTTATATCGGCACTGTGTCACCTGCAACTCCACTTTCTCGCGGGCATCGCTGAGCTCCATTTGTGCAATGCCCGTAGCAGCTTTGGAGGCACGCACTTTGTAGGTACCCTCAAACCAGTTCCACACAGGCACCTGTACTGTCACGCCTACGTTCCATACCCCCGAGAACTTGCGTTCGAAACCATTGAATACGTTCGGATTCGACACCAGATAGCCTCCGGTGAGAGCAACATGAGGAAGAAAAGCGGCGCGGACAAGCTTCGTGTTCTGCTTGTTGATATCAACGGTATTCTCGAGCATGCGCAGTTCCGGACGGTTGTACATCACTGAGTCGCCGGCTATAGTGGGCTCCTGATACATGAGTGGCAGGCTTTCCTTGTTCTCGTCGGCCAGAGTGATGTCGTCGTTAGGCCCGAGTCCGCAGAGCTGACAGAGGAGCATCTTAGCCAGCGACAGGCCGTTCTCCACCTGTGTTATCTTCATGTCGGCCTCGTTCACCTTCACGTCTACGCGCAGTCCGTCGGCTCTTGTAGCGATGCCTTCCTTAATCATCTTGTTTACATCGTCGTCGAGTTTCTTCACGAGGTCACGGTAGCTTTCGGCCAAGTGTTTCTTCTGTCTGAGCGAGACCACCGTCCAGTAGGCCTGGTCGATGTCGTAGAGCGTGGACTGTCTTGTGAAGTCGATGCTGTTGGATGCCAGTCGCTCACTGATGTCTGCGATACGGTTGGCAGCGATGATGGCACCGCCCATGTAGACTGGTTGCCTCACCATGACAGAGCCTCCCCAGACGTTTCTCGTGTCGGTGTGGAAAGCATCCTTGATGAGTGTTCCTATCTCATTGCCCTTTTGAGCCAGCGGTTGGTTAATCATGCCGAAGAGCTGTCCCATCTGCTGCGCCATCTCCTGTGTGAGTGCCCCTTTCTGCACCAGGCCCGTAAGCATTTCCTGCAACGAGCTGCCTGCACTGGTGAGTGCGTTGGTGCCCAGGTTCGACAGTGCTGACTTCTGAGAACCGCTGAGCAGCGAAATCTCCTTGTTGTAGTACTGATAGCCTGCCAGAGCATCAACTTTGGGGAGATACTGCGTGCGTGCAGCCTTACGTGCGTTGTAGGTGACGTCCTTCTGCAGCTTGGCCGCATTGAGCTGCTTGTTGTTACGCAGGGCCATAGCCCGGCAGCTGTCGAGAGTCAGTACCCTCTGCGCGTTAGCAGGCAGCAAGCATGCCAGCAATATGCATAAGCAAAAATACTTTTTCTCCATCTATTTAAAGGTAAAGCTTCTTGAACCAATCATGTTGCCATCAGCAAAGATGCTCACGTTGTAGGTACCTTCGCTTAGGGCTTCGCTAACGTTCCAGTAGGCGGTAACGGGTGTCTCGCGCCCTCCATATTCCACCGTTTTGCTCATTGTGCCCTGCAGGGTACGGTTCTCGTAGCTGAAGGAGTTCCCTCCGCCTAATACTGATCCTGTGGGTGATGTTATCCTGATGTGCACGGTCTTCATTCCGTTGGAGGCCGTAACGTTTTTGGCTATTGTGAAGTTCACTTGCAGAGCGCGGCATTTCTTTAGTTTTGAGGTACTGCGGCCGCGCTTGTCCATCAGCGACATATTGATGCCTACGGCGTCAAGTTGTGCGGCAATAGCCACTTTCTGCGAGAGTGATGCCTTCTCGGTGTTGAGTCCTTGAATCTGACGGGTTGCTTCCTCGTACTGGCCTCTGACTCGGTTGTTCTCGGCTGTGAGGTTCTGGTTCAGGCGGTTCAGAGAGTCTATTTCCATGACGTAGCTGCGCAACACAGCCCTTACGGTAGCCAGTTCTCGCTTCAGACGGGCTATTTCGCGGGCATCGCTGCTCTTCACGCTCTTCAATTCTTTGAGCAGACGCTCCGTCTTCTGCTGTTCGGCTGTGAGCTGGGCAACGATGGAGTCGTTGTTGATTTGGGTGCGCATTTCACTGTATTGGTTGGCGAACTGCTGGTATTCGTTCTCCATTTCCTTCTTGTCAAGTTCCGCCAGTTCCTGCATATCCTTGTTCTCCTGCCTTGATTTCTGAAGAGTAATGACAAGGTAGACGATTCCCCCAATAAGGAGGAGGGCTGCAAGGATGATGGGTATGAGGACTTTTTTCTTCATAACGACATTTTAGTTTTTTGATATCTGAGCGCAAATTTACTTGTTTTATCTTAAAGGGCAAAACATTTTCAGCCTTCAAAATCATGATGGTGCTAAATTTAGCACTTTTATTGAAATATAATAAATAATTAATTTCGATTTAGGCAGATTCTGTTTGTTTTGTTCTGTTGCCTGTAGTACATGTTTTACCTTACGGAGGGCAGACTCAGCCGGTAAGGAAGGGCAGAAGAGCATGTGACTATACCTTTTTATATATGTATAGGATATCTGTCCAGTGCATTGGCCTCAAAATGGTCGAATATATTTCGCCCAATTGTCTGACAGATGTTTGACCAATTGCCTGTTGAAGACATTGTAGTTAACACTTTGGACGCTGACTACCATGAGTGTTATTTGGGCTTACACTTATCGAATATTAGTTTTATTCAAGTCCCGAAAGTGTGTCTTCCCTGCTGAATGTGGATAAATAGCGTTAGCTGGTACCTGAAGGGAAAGGGTCGAAGGAAATCCGATGGATTCAAAACTGTTTTTTACTGCTGGGTGTAGTATGCTTTCTGCCATGAGAGCACAGACTACAGAGGAACACATTTACGGAAGTTGGATTGCTGAATTCGCATTGCACACTTGTTTGGCTTCGACCCGAAAAAGCGTATCAAAAATCAAAGGTCGTCACGAAGTTTGTAAAGAAAAAGAAACGCGAAAGTGCCAAAATACGGGCATATTTTGAAG
>OMVH01000021.1 GCA_900314365.1 uncultured Prevotella sp.
CTGACCATCAAGACAGTAAAAGAGGATCCAAAGGACACCCCCTTTCATTGACAATTCTTTATAACCGTCTGTTTTGATAAGGCTTCGCCGCACAATCATCGATATAGATGAGGTACGACGAAGCCTTACATTACAAAAGAAGAACATAGTACGGCCACAAAGTGTGCTACTCGGTTCTTGAAGACAAGCTCGAGTGCAAGAAAGTGTCATTCTCTTACATCTTTATTACAAGAATAAAAAAGCTGTCGTTTTTCTTTTATATATGCTTCGTTTTTATTACCTTTGCATCAACTCTATATAGAAACAGCCCGCATGACTAATACCGCTGTGAAACTTCGGAGAAAGTCTCTGTCAGGCTTTCAACAGAAAAGAGAGGAAAGAAACATCAATCAAAGAAGCATATGAAAAAACTCCTTACTACACTGCTTTTGGTGCTGCTCGCAACTGTCACTGCGAAGGCCGTACCGGCTTATCCAGGACTGTTAAAAGTGAGACAGCCCGACGGGACCTTACTGACCGTGAGACTCGTCGGAGACGAATTTCTTAATTTCTACACAACGGCCGACGGCTACAGCATTGTCAAGAATGAGAGCGGAGCCTTCGTCTATGCCACTCTTGCCGACGGCAAATTCGCCCCATCCTCACAACTGGCTCACGATGTCAATGGCAGAGCAGCGGCAGAGCGGACCTTCGTCAGCCGACTGGACAAGGGGCTTGCTCCGACAATGACGGCTCAGCAGCAACTCCTAAAGGCCTCGGCCATGAAAACTCTCGGCAGCCGCCAGCCTTTGAAAGCCTCACGCTACGACTACAAGAAATTCAGGGGACTCGTTATCCTCGTCAACTACACGGACAGGAAGTTCACCTACCCCGTGGAAGTCATCGACAGCATGATTAACGAGGAAGGGTTCAAAGGGTTCTACAACCACGACTCCATACCGCAGTGGCAAGCTTGCACAGGCTCTGTGCACGACTATTTCGAAGCCAGTTCCGCTGGACAATTCAAGCCACATTTCGATGTCATCGGCCCCATTGAATCTGGAAAGAAGAGCACTTACGTCAATCAGACAAGCAGTGCCTCAACCCTCTTCAAAGCCGTACTCGACTCTGCCAATGCGCAGATCGACTACAGTAAGTATGACACCGACGGTGACGGCGTAGTCGACATGGTGTTCTTCCTCGTCGCCGGACCGGGCGCCCACTACAACGGCGGAATGCTGCTTTGGCCCCATGCTTCATCTCTGACGGGCAAAACTCTTGACGGCGTTAGCTTTGGCCGTTATGCCTGCTCAGTGGAACTTCGAGGTTTGGAGGACTTGAGTCAATATCCCTCACTTGCCAACGACCCGGAATTCAAACTTGATTTGGATGGCGTAGGCACCATCTGCCATGAGTTCAGTCACGTTTTAGGTCTTCGCGACGAATATGATACCAACTATTCCACTTACGGCAAATGCGCTCACCCTGGGGATTGGTCACTGATGGCAAATGGCTGCTACCTGAATCTGGGCCGCACACCCTGTTCCTACTCTCTCTTCGAACGCTATCAGGCCGGATTTACCACTCCCGCCGTCATCGACGCCACGGGCAACTACACTGTCAGCCCCATCCTGCAAAGCAACAGTGGCTACCGTATCAACACTCTGCAAGACAATGAATACTTCCTTCTTGAGAACAGGCAGAAAAACAGTTGGGACGAATATCTTCCTGGACACGGCATGCTGATTTTCAGGGTGGATTCTACCGACGCAACGGTATGGGCGAACAACACCGTGAACGCCAATGCCTCTCACCCCTACTACGAACTCCTTAGAGCGGGCGGCGACACTGAGAACCCATCGACGACCAGCAGTGCATCCAAGCTTCTTGACACTGACCACGATCCCTTCCCTGGAACAATGGGCATCACCTCCATTGACAATACCACTACGCCAAGTCTGAAAACATGGGCTGGCATAGAGAACGACATTTCACTCTCCGACATCAGTGAGAATGAGGGCATCATCTCGTTCTCTGCCACGAAGAGGGATATCAAACAAATCGTAGAGGACTTCGAGAAGATAGGTCCCATCGATACCGATACCACCGGCGTGACAGGTAGCTTCACTACCTGGGACTTCGAGCGAACTGGAGTAGCCGTAGCCGACTCTGCCACATCAGCCTATATCCACGGCAGCCATGCTGCACGATTCTACCGAAAAGGGACTCTGACATCGGACAAGCTCAACTACGCTCTGAGCCTTCTGAAGTTCACCGTCAGTAATCCTACTTCATCGCCTTCTTACTTCCGTGCCTTTGCCAGTACTGACGACGGAGCTTCATGGACCACGTTGAAAACCCTTACCGGCGCTTCGAACATGAGAGTTGCCGCTGGAGACAAGGGCAATTTAGTGTTCAAAGTCGGCACCACCACTCCTGCCCGTATCCGCATTGAGGAGTTCACCGGCAACTCATCGGAGCCACTCTACGTTGACAACATCGCACTGGAATATGACTCACTTATCACGACTGGCATAACGGAACTAAAGACGGTCAATGCTTCTACGGCTGTAATCCGTCACGGCATCTACGATCTCCAGGGGCGTAAGATTACGGACAGCAGCAAGCTTTCCGGTCAACTTCCCAAAGGCATTTATATTATTGACGGACGGAAACAAGTGGTGAAGTAACCCACTTCCACTAACTTCAAAAGCGGCAGGACTGAGAATCAGACAGTCCTGCCACTTTTGCTATTCTTCCGCAGAGTTAGTTCATGAAATAAGTGTGAACGCTTGTTCCCTGAGCCGACGGCAAATAGTTGACACCCCACCAGCACATCTGCAAGAGAACGAAGTTGATTAGGAGCACGACCAATGCGAGCCTTACATGGGAGCGACGCTTCAGCCGCAGATGGATATATACAAGGTAAGCCAGCCAGGTTGCTGCGGCCCACGTCTCTTTAGGGTCCCACGCCCAATAGTCGCCCCATGCATCCTTAGCCCATACAGCACCAAAAAGAATGCCGATGGTGAGAAAAGCCCATCCTAAGGAGACAAGATTGTCGCAAGCAGCAAGCTCGCCATCCTTATCTGACGGTCTTGGCGAAAACAGAATCCACAAGGCCATGAGGAAAGCAGCTCCGAGCAGAGCATAGGCAAACATGTAGACGATGACATGAGGAGCGAACCATGGACTCTGTAAGGCTGGCATGAGTGCCTTACTATGAATCTCGGGCTTGAAAAGATTTACGCAGATGAAAACAGCCGAAAGCACCGTGCTGAAGCTCAGAATCCATTTGTAATGCCAACGGCCATAGACAAGAAGGCCGGCTAAAGGCAGGAAGAAAGAGTACCAGAGGCGCGTCTCACCCATCGTACGCATAGGTGGCCGTTCGAGTGCCACCCAGAGACTGACAATATAGGCAAAGAACACCAGCAATCCTACTACCGTTGACAGTACGGCTACCCTATGGCGGTCTTTCCAAGCTGCTACAGCACCCAGTGCCCAACATATCACGGCACCCAAGGCAAAGGCGACAAAATAGTTCCAAATCATACTGCTTCCTCCTTATCCTTCCTTTCCCGCGACACAAAAAGCATCAGAACGGCGCCCAAGAACAACAATACAACACCAAAGTAGACGGCAGGCAGCCAAGGGTCACGAACCAATTCGAAGACACTCATCCGGCTCCACTTACCCATACTCTCGTCATAACTTGTCTGGTAAATCTTCCAATCACCTATGGTTACCGGATGATTGACCTCCACTTTGGCCCGCAGGCTTCGGCCTTCCTTGGTATAGACATTGATATCAGACAGATAACAGGCTGGTTCGCGATCGGGCATAACCAACTCCTCGGAAGGCGAAAGCCTGAGTGGTACATACGGGAAAAGATAGCTACCACAGCTCACCCAGCCCCGCTTCACGTTCTTCCCCTTCTTAGCCTCTACAAGCAGAGCAGTGGCGGCACCTCGCTCTGAATAAGGCTCAAAACCACGTTCACTGAGCTTCATGCCCCCTGCGTCCATCCCGATATGACTCATCATGTCTTCGGGCATACGTCCTATCATGGCAGCCATTCCCTTGGGCAGAGCATTGTCTATACGCTTCAGCACGCTCACCGTCCAGCCCTGCATCTGTGCTTTCGAGAAGTCCTTGTCGATAGTCACCACAACGGGCTTCCGCTTCGACGTACTATCAGCAATCATCAGCTTGGGCGGGTATTCCTCAATAGTAAAGCGGTTAAGTTCAATTGCAATGGGAAGTTCCCTTACGTTTTGAAACTCATCAAGGGCCCTCCACTCAGGCTGGTGCTCCAGACAGTACATCTTCAAGTGCTCCTTGTCGGCAGAACCTAAAGTAGCACAAACAAGGGCAAAGAAGAGACCACAATGCGACAGAAACGAGGGAAGAGCCTTCAGACTGAAATGCGCCAGTTGACGGACAGCCACACTGCCCACGATGATACTCATCCAAAGATACACCAGCACGAAAGGCCAGAAACGCAGCATTCGCGTCAATCCAAGGACATCGGCAGCCGGACGTCCGGAAGCGACCTGCCTCACCAGTCCCATGACTACGGTAAGGAAAGCGGCAGCTGCAATTGCAGGCACAGCGGCCTGTACTGTCGTAAGAAAGCGGCAGAAATAACTCTGCCGCCGAAGCAGGAAAGCTCCTGTTATAAGAAAAATGAAAAGAAAGAAAGCTACTACATTGGCCGGCCAGCGTAGGAGTTCCCACGTAACGGAGCCTGCAGTGAACTGAAGAAGCAGGCCGGTGGCGAGGAGTCCCGCCACCACAGCCGTTCCCTCAGCATAGCCCCAGGGTTTATGCCACATCGCAGTTTGTTTTAGCCATTACTACAGAGGTTGTGTGATGAACCGATGATTCTTGCGCGCCGTTTCAATCCACTTTGGCACCACCGTGTCGAGGAAGGTCTGCTTACGACTCTTGAGCTGCTTCATGTCGAGTCCGATATATGCCTGGGCCTTAGCCTTTGTCGATATATCGGGCAGAGGCACGTTGCCTGTAAAACCGTGCCGTGCCAACACCTTAGCAGTCTGTAGCCGAGCCTGCTGAGCGTAGTCGAGGGCAAGCGCAAGCAGTCTTGTCACTTCCTGTGGAGCATGGAAACTGGCACCATGGCTGGCCACAGCATAGTCCCAACGCCACTGGCTCTTGCGAATGGCTAAGAGTACTGGAGCCATCTCCTTCTCTGTAGCTCCCTTGTCCCAGGCGAATTTGGCCTCTATGTGTGCGGCAGCCAGCTCCTTCTCCACCCTATGACGTATCTGGAGGCATTTCTCCTGACGCTCGTAGACATTCTGACGGAGTGTCTCTGCATCCTGACGGTGGCAGGTCTGACAGGTTCGGTTGATATTGGCCAGAGGGCTCACGATATGGTGGTCAGTAAACTTCACGCCCCCTTCCTGCTTGTAAGGCATGTGGCAGTCGGCACAGCTCACGCCACGTTGTCCATGGATACCCTGCTTAAAGAGCTCATAGCCCGGGTGTTGAGCCTTTAGAATCTTGGCCCGTGAGAGCGGGTTGATATAGTCGTAGAAACCTATGCTGTCGTAATAGGCTTCAGCAGCCTCGCAGGTGAGTCCCTTGTCTTGTGGGAACTTGAGGTACTGATGGTTGTCTTTCTCGAAGTAATATTCGGTATGACACTGTGCGCAAACGAGCGAGCGCATCTCCTGATGACTGGCCTTGTTGACATCCTTTCCGGCTCGCTGCCAGGCCTCGTAGAGAGCGGGGCGCGCCGGACGTAGGTCCATCGTACGTGCGTCATGGCAGTCAGAGCAGCCCACCGAGTTCATGACTTCACTCCCCCAGTCGCTCCATTTAGCACCGTAGAAAGCGCTGAGTCCTTTCTCACGCATGAGTCGTGGCACGTCGGGGCCCTTGCAGGTCCAGCAGGTTCCCGGCTGCATATCTCCGTCTCCATCGACACCGGGATTACCGGTACGGAGAATCTTCCTCAAGTCTTCTATGCAATGACGGTGGCCCCGCGGTGTATTGTAGTCGCGCGCAAAGGCATAGCCATCCCACAGGATTACCATCTCAGGGTGCTCAGCGAGCACATCCTGTTCTTGTGAGGAGTTGTATTTGCTTCTGAAGGTAGTGTCCTCGGTCTGCGCCCAAGTCTGGTACTCACGTGGGAAGTCCTCGGCGAACTTCTCGTTCTGTGCCACAATGGAGTCAGTCATAGGCGTTCGCCTGTTATTGAAGACGCTTGCCACTTCAGCCCTGCGCTCCAGCATGGAGGAGCAGAGCAGGCCCAGCAGGAAGACGATGACCATTGCACCGCCAAAGAGGAGCCATCCTTGCCATTTCTTTAGTTGTCGTGCCATATTGCTGATTTTTCTGATTTCGATTTAAGTTATTTCGGTCTCTATATTCTCAGTGCCCGAGCATCTTCTGTAGCCACGCAGGAACAGGTGAGGGCGGTATGGGCACCTGCGTCTCGGCCCACGGCGTTGAGCTCAACGAGTTGACACCGCCATGGGGTACATTGCGGTGGCAGTCCCAACAGGCCATTCCCTGTCCTCGCTTGGCTTCCATGAAGTCAATACGTCCGGTCTTGACGAACTCAGTATTAAGTTGTCTGTGGCATCTGATACAGTTGTCCATGATGACCTCGGCACTCGGATCCTCGGCCTTAATGGATTGGTGCTCACTTCGTGTCACAAAGTAGGCTACGTGCTTCATGCCGTCGAGCCCTTTAAAAAGGTAATGGGAGGCAATGTTGCCGTTGGGCACGTGGCAGTCGTTGCATGTGGCATCACGGCCATGAGAGGAATGCGACCATGTAGCATAGTAAGGAGCCATGATGTGGCAGTTCACACAGGCAGCAGGGTCGTCGCCGGCTATGTACGTGTGCATCCTGAGCAGATAGAGGAACAGCACGCCCAGACCCGTGATGACACCGGCCAATACGAGCAAAGCTACCTTCTGAGGGTAACTGAAGCAGTCTTTGAGAGATTTAATCTTATTCAGGCGCACGTGGCAATTCAATTTGAGGTTCTTATATTGCCACAAAAATATAAAAAGAAAATTAAACCACTTGTAAAGAAACTCGAAAATATAAGCAAGGCCCTTTATTTTAACATTACCGTTACTACAATGTGTGTCTTCTGTTGTTACACAGTCAAACATTTGTCGTCCATTTGGCACAATAATAATGGTCAAACATATGTCAGCCAATTGGACGACATATTTGACACCGATAAGCATCTTCCTACAGACTGATTACATCAGATATATGTGATTATTCAAGTTCCGAAAGTGTGTTATCCACTGCAGACAGAGGAAAAGTAGCATTAGCTGGTACCCGATGGGAAAGGATTGAAGGAAATCCGATGGATTCAAAACTGTTTTTACTGCTTGGTGTAGTATGTGGACTGCCATGAGAGCACAGACTGCAAGGAACCCATTTACGGAAGTTAGATAGCTGAAATCACATTGCACACTTGTTTGACTTCGGCCCGAAAAAGCGTATCAAAAATCAAAGGTCTCAAGAAAGTTTGTAA